>CAYFQZ010000099.1:0-6388 GCA_964345305.1 uncultured Ignavibacteria bacterium
CTATGTCGTGCGTGACGCGAATCGGAAAACGGACGAAGTAGTGGCCCTTGGAAGGCTGCACGTCCGGAGCATGAACCTCGACGTACAGCGTGTCCGGTACCCCTGCATCCTGAGCCAAAGCCAGTGGCTCCCACCCTAGAAGCAAGGCCAGCAAAGCAGACACGAATACGCGTTTCTTCATCCCATCTACCTCCTGCCAGGGGTTCTCAGATCATCTAGCCAAACTCCAATATTCAGACGCACGAGTTGCGCCAACAGCCTTTTCCGAGGTCTTTTCGAATATGAGTGATTGTTCAGTCTACAATAGTAAATATACTTATCCCCCTTTGTCTGTCAAGCAAAAAACACACTGTCTATTCTTTAAGAATCCGGATGAATTAGGCCCGGTATTTCACGTATCACAGTTTGTCAGGCGGCAGAATTCACTGTAGAGCCCAGAAGATACGGATGCCCCCAGACTGGGCCTTGACGAGCCCGCGTCGTGGCACATGTATTTGACTGTGACTGAGTTCGAGGATTATCAGAACCGGCTTGCGACCGAGGAAGCTTCGACCGCAACCCCTGAGTTACTTCCAACCGCATGTCAAGCGGGACGCAGGTTCCATCGCAAGAAAGGCGCGCTAAAGGCAACGGCGGCGTCAGTGCGCGCATCCGCGTTCGGGAGCCGGACCTTGCTTGTAGAGGAAGCCGAGCAAGAACACTACGTCCCCCAGGTCAACCCGGCAGTCATTGTTCGGATCTGCCGCTTCCATCACGCACGGTTCCGGGCCCTGCTTGTACAGATAATTGAGCAGGAAAACCACGTCAGCCACGTCCACAAGGCTGTCGTTGCTCGCGTCTCCGGGAACGCTGAGCAGAGCGGTCAGGTCACCGAAATGAGGGCGGAAAGGCACCAGGTAACCGCCGCTGGGTTCGGAGAGTTGTCCGGTGATGAAAAACGTCACCACCCTCTCGCTCATGGAGTCCGGCACACATAAAACGTCCACCCCGAATTGAAAAAGGGGAACGTATTCAGGCCGGGGGGGAACGGGGTGCACAATGTCCCATCCCAGAACCCGCAGGTAATTGCAGTCAGGTTGAGCGGTGTCTCCCACTTCACCGAAAGCGGAAAACACGGGCCAGCTTTCTATCACCGAGCCCGGAACAGCCAGACACCATCTTGTCACATAATAAACCCAACAGGTGTCTTCCGGCGCAGAACAGGTGTCCATACTGTCGACGCCTATCCCAACGGTGGAGAAATTCACCAGATCCGGCCGACTCAAGGTAAAATCGAGCATGAAGGCGGCTATTTCGACGGGATTCTTTATCGAGACGGTCACCAGAAAATCTTCACTTCCCGGGTAGGCGGCGGTGTACTCCACCTCGAGGTCCACCGTGTCAAACTGAGACACGGCTTGGCCGCTCCCTGCCGGCGGCAGGGTGTACAACTGTTGGACATCGTCCCAGCTCAGCGGGGCCAGCTCCGCCCAAGCCTTTGACGCCAAAAGCGGCATGAGGAGAAACGCCACCACCATGCACGCACGTAAGGGTCTCATCTTCGCACTCCTCTTGTCGAGTTGATTTCTACTTTAAATATAACTCTGCAGCCATGTTTGTCAAGCGAATTTGTCGTTCTGGAGACGGTCGAACACAGCTTCGGCGGGCATCTCGACCCTGGCAATCAACGAAGTATCGTATGAATCAAACCCGAGGAAAAGACTGGAAATACTCCGCCTCAATGGGCACACCCCGGCTCCAGGGGTGAGCCTCCCTTGTACAGGAAGTTGACCAGGTAAATCACGTCTCCCAGCTCCACCAGGCAATCGGCATTCGGATCGGCCGCCTCCATCACACATGGCTCAGGACCGCCTTTATACAGGTAGTTCAGCAAAAAGACAACGTCACCGACATCCACCAGACTATCGCTGTTGGCGTCTCCGGGAAGGCTCGGCAAGAGATACATCTCACCGGGAATAACCCGAAATGGCACCAGTTGGCCAAACTGGTCGGAGAGGTGACCGGTGAAATCAAACCTGAAGATTCTCTGGGTTGTAGAATCCGGCAGGCACGAGACGTCCACCCCGAAGTCCAATAAGGGCACGAAGTTTGCCTGAGGGTAAACCGGCGTTCCGGCAAATGCGATTCCCACCATCCAGATGGTGTCGCATGCGCTTCGGGCGGTATCCTGCGGAGCGCCGTGAGCTTCGAAGAAACTCCAGTCCTGGGTCCACGGAGTCCGCTCGATCAGACACTCCCTTACCGGGAAGAAATGCCAGCAGGTATCCTCCGGCGCGGCGCAGGTATCCAGACTGTCAACGTACAGCTCAAGTGTCGAGAAATCAGCCAATTCCGGAGGGGTGATGATGATCTCGAAATCAAAGCCAGCTATTCTCGCCACCGGCGTTCTGACACGAAGACTCGCCCGAAAGAGCTTGCTTCCGGGATAGGGGGTGCTGTACTGAATAAGCACGTCGGCGGTGTCGTCCACGACGCTTGAGGTCGAGACGGGCAGGTCCGCTGCCTCACGTACTCCCGTCCCCTCCGGCCGGCGTCTCAGGTCTGTTGCAGTGGCAAAGTGCGCGGCAAGAAGACAGAGAGCGAAAAAGCTGCAGACAATCAGCGCTGAAACAAGGCTTCTGGACTTCATTAGCCGACCCCCTTGCTTGAAAGGTGTATCGTCTACTTCTGTGCCAGACTGAAGGCTCGGCCACGCGTTTTTCACATCGGCCAGCAACGCCAAAAAGACGCTAATACTCTGTTGGGACGCGTGAGGGCCGTGAGGACCACGCGCAATGGAGCGTCAGACTTCAGCCTGAATTGGTGTCTCCCTCAGTTCCTGCCACTCCAGGTTCTGCTTCCGATTTCACCCGAAATGGTAACAGACAAAAACCGAGCGCAAGAGGCTATGTCTTTCCCCTTTCAAGCAATCTATCCACCCTCTAATATACTAACCCTTGTACGGTTGTCAAGCAAACTGTCGGATAGGCCCCTCGGCCATATCCGACCTACAAGCTTTGCTTTAGATGAACCCATGCGCGTCAGGTTAGACCAAGATCCCTGCGATCGGCAGACCAATTGAAGCAGTTGACGGACCAACACTATCCCGCCCGTAGGGAGGTCACACAGGTCGGCCTCAATCAGCGATGGGGCGAAATATCTTGACTGTCACCGGCGTTTTTTCGTATCTTCGACCGGAGGGAAATATGAAGACGTGTTTGCTTATCTTTACGCTCGTTGCGATAATGCTCTCAAGCTGCAGCCGTGACGAATCCAGCGCTCCCGAACGGGCGGTGGACGTGCCTGATCAGATCATAGAGAACTCCTCCATTACCTTCAGCGAGGAGGGAATAAGGTCGGCCACCATTTATGCCGAATACATAGCGGTATACGAGAGGCTCGATCTGAAAAAAGCCCAAAAGCTGCGGGTCGATTTTTACGACCAGCAGGGAAATCGCACCTCGGTTCTGGAGGCAGACAGCGGGGCCATCCAGGAGAAAAAACAGAGATTCCAGGCCTGGGGAAACGTGGAGGTGATCACCGAGGAGGGGGTGAAGCTGAACACCGAGAGCTTGAGATGGAATCCGGAAACCAGCAAGATCGTCACTGACGATTTCGTCACCATCACCAGGGGAAATGATGTGATCACCGGTGTCGGCCTGGAGGCCGACGAGGAGCTTAAACACTTCGTCATCAAGAAGAAGGTGCAGGCAGAGATAAAAGAGCTGCCCGAGGAAGACTTGAGAGATAGTTTGTGATCCGTCCCGGTTCAGAACGTAACTTCTGATCCGACTGGGAGGAGTAGGATGAACGAAAACGGACTGACGCTCAGATCGGAGAACTTAGTCAAGATCTACAAGCGGAGACGGGTGGTCAACGATGTCTCCATCCATCTGACGCAAGGGGAGATAGTCGGCCTTCTGGGTCCCAACGGGGCGGGCAAGACCACCACTTTCTATATGATCATTGGCTTCATCAAGCCCGAGGCGGGGAAGATACTGATGGACGATCAGGACATAACCGGCCTTCCCATGTACGAGCGGGCCCGGCGGGGAATCGGATACCTCTCTCAGGAACCTTCCGTGTTTCGTAAATTAAGTGTAGAGCAAAACGTCATGGCTATTCTCCAGATGCAGAATATCTCCCGGGGGGAGAGAGACGAAAGGCTGAAGACTCTGCTGAACGAGCTGGACATCTCGCATCTGGCAAAAAACAAGGCTTACAACCTTTCCGGAGGTGAAAGAAGGAGGGTGGAGATAACCCGGGCACTGTCCACCCAGCCCAAGTTCATGCTCTTAGACGAGCCTTTCTCGGGGATCGACCCCATAGCAGTGGAGGACATCCAGAACATCATCCACCGGCTGAAGGAGAAAAACCTGGGCATACTAATAACCGATCATAACGTGCAGGCA
This sequence comes from uncultured Ignavibacteria bacterium, assembly GCA_964345305.1. Classification (GTDB taxonomy): domain Bacteria; phylum Zixibacteria; class MSB-5A5; order MSB-5A5; family SM1-73; genus SM23-73-3. The sequence continues at coordinate 4,392 of CAYFQZ010000099.1, forward strand.
ACCCTCGGCATTACCGACAGGTCCTATATAATGTGCGACGGCGAGATACTCAAAACCGGAACCGCCGACTTTTTGGCCTCCGACCCGGAGGCCAGGAAAATCTACCTGGGGGAGAAGTTCAGGTTAAACTGAAACTCGCCGTTTCCCGATATATCAAAAAAGGCCTTGAAAAATCGACTTTTGTGCTTATCTTAAGAGTGTGAGCCGAATTCAGGTTACCTACACAGGAAAGACCTATTGAATATTGATCCCGGAACCGTAAAACGAGGTTTCAGGATTCAGGTGAGGCGTTCATGAAACTGGGCATGGAATTAAAGCTGAAGCAGACTCTGGCTCCCCAGCTCATTCAGTCCCTTAAGCTTCTCCAGATGCCCATCCTCAAGCTGGAGCAGATTGTAAGGCAGGAGCTGTCCACCAACCCCTTGCTGGAGGAAGTGGAAACCACCGAGGATCCGGAAGAGGGAATGAGCACCTCTGCGGAGGAAGAGGGGGAGGTGACCGATCCCAAATTGGACAAGATCGACTGGGAGGATTATCTCAGGGATGAGGGGGATTTCTATGTCCGGCCCGAGAGGGAGCCGGAGGAAGAGAGGCTGGAGAGAACCCCCACCTCGGAGAGAAGCCTGGGTGAGCATCTGATGGAGCAGCTTCATCTGAGCCGCTTGAGCAAGGAAGATACAGCGATCGGCGAATACATAATCGGAAATATAGATGAGAATGGATATCTGGTCTGCTCGGTGGAGGAGATCGCCAGCGCCCTGGACATCTCGCCGGAGAAGGCTTCCAAGATCCTTTCCTTGGTTCAGACTTTCGATCCGCCCGGGGTCGGCGCCAGAGACTTAAGAGAGTCTCTGCTGATTCAACTCAAAGAGAAGGGGTTTGAGGATACTTTGGCTTACCGCATCGTGCGGGACCATCTGAACGATCTGGAGAAGAAGAGCTTCACCCAGCTTTCCAAGACCCTGGGAGTCAGTTTCGAAGAGGTCCAGGCCGCCATGGACTTCATCAAGACCCTAAACCCTTCCCCGGCGATGGGAGTATTCACCAAGCCAGCGACTGCGGTGGTGCCGGATCTGGTGGTGGAGAAGGTCGGGGACGAGTTCGTGGTTTTCCACAACGATAAGAACATCCCCCGGCTGAGAATAAACAGTGCCTACCGATCGCTGATGAAGAAGGGTTCCCTCCGTTCCGAGGAGACCAAGAGCTACCTGGAAGGGAAGCTGGAAAAAGCCCGCTGGCTTCTCAATGCCATCAACCAGCGGCGCTCCACCATGATCAAGGTGATGGAGAAGATCGTGGAGGAACAGAAAGAGTTCTTCGAGGACGGTCCTTCTCGTCTTAGGCCGCTTACCATGGAGGCCATCGCGGAGAGGGTGGGAATGAACGTGGCCACCATCTCCCGCGTATCCAACGGCAAGTACGTCCAGACCCCCCAGGGAATATTCGAGATCAAATACTTCTTCAACACCGGGGTTTCCAGAGAAAACGGGGAGGAGCTTTCAAAACGTCACGTAAAACAGCTCATCGCCGATTTCATCGGGAAGGAGAATCCCGCCGCACCGTTGTCTGACCAGCAGATCTATACACTTCTCAGGCGGGAGGGAATAAACATCGCCCGGAGAACGGTCAGCAAGTATCGGGAAGAGCTTAAAATCATGCCGGCTCGCTTCCGCAAAAGGATAGTCAAGGGCCAGGACAAGAGCTGTGCTGGGGAGACGGTGAGCGCCGCCTCAGCCGATTCGCCCTGAATCTCTTTTTCTCAAAGGTCGGCGAAGTTGCCTTCAACCGCAAATGGGGCGTGAAAGCCATTCCAGGGAGGCTAAAGATTCCAGTCAAGTTCGAGGCTTCATCGGCCGCATCACGCGTCAGGTGCTCTCGGGAGCGGTTCGAGATGAGGGGCGTGCTCTCCTGGACCAGGGGCGGGTGTTCCCGTGCTGTCTTTTCTATTAATACAGAGGTGCGGCAATCAAAAGGGCAAACACTCTAAGACGCGTGTG
>CAYFQZ010000100.1:0-6168 GCA_964345305.1 uncultured Ignavibacteria bacterium
AGGATAGCTCCCCTGTTTATGGGAGACGAATGTCTCTTGCATGCCGGTTTCCCTGAGAGGAGGAATCGTATGAAACATCATCTTGATACCGACTCTAAAACTTTAGACCCTTCTCGTTCTGTCAGGTCTTGCGCCGTAGGCGTGTGACCTGACAGTTCTAATGTTCTCGGCCTCCTCCACCATTCCAATATCTCTCCCGCCCTCTCTCCTTCCACAAAGAGCAAATGTACGCCAACTTCTGTGGTGAAGAGGATAGCTCCCCTGTTTATGGGAGACGAATGTTTCCTGCATGCAAGTCTTCCTAAAGGCAGAAGAGGAATCGTATGAACCGTCATTTCCATACTGACTCTCAATCGATCGGCAGTAAACACTCGAAGGTTCTCGATATGATGATCCAGAGGTGCATCAAGAGATTAGAAGACAAATCCTACAAGCCGACGGCCAGGGATGCTTTAAAAGCCATCCAGCTTAAGGAGGCGCTGGGCAAAGACTTTGAAGCCGAAAAGGTATTCTGGGAGTTGATTGAATCCATCAGAAGAGATGCATTGAAAAGACCTTCTCCCCAAACCCCCAACCTGGAAGCTCAAATCACCGAGACTATTATAAGCCTTAAACCACAGGTGAAAAACGGCACTCTTCCGGTCAAAATCATTACCGATACTTTCAACCAAGGCAGATCCAAAGAAAGCCGGCTCACCTATCACCGCATTGGTCGGCTCCTCTCCAGCATGGGATTCAGAAAGGCAAGAACCCGCACCGGGGCCTACGCCATCCTCTGGGATGACCATCTTCTCGCTCAGCAAGAATCTTTGGATGATGAAAAAAACGCAAAACAAAGTTCAGTAAGTTCAGCATGTTCAGCAAGTCCAGCCGGTGCGCCTTCACGCACACACACTCGATACCGGCCTCGTAGGCTGGGCACCCTTGCCCAGCTGAAGTCTTCGGTGGGTCGCTCACACCTTTGCTGTGAAATGGTTGGATCAAGTGGGCAGGTTACGGGCCTCGGCTGCCAACTATCGAGGCACAACCTCTATCCCCTCCTCCTTGAACAGCGCCGAGGTCACCCCATAGCCCTTCTTCGACTTTCCCATACTCTTAGTCCATCCGCATCCGCAGGAGGGACTTCTCTGTTTCATCAAGGCTTTCTTTACGTGGAACTTCTTGGCGATTCGCAAGGAGGCAGAGGCTCCCTGCACGAGGAAAGGGGTCATGTCGTCCCCCTTCGTGGAGATCACCCTGGCGGATCCGGAAAGGACATCCTTGCCCTCTCCCCCGATTATGTTAACCCCGGACCGGGGAATGGGCAAGCCGCTGAGAACCTCCGGGCAGACCGGGATGGCTTTTCCCATTCGCAACAGTTCCTGGGCTGCCTTGTCCGCCGAGCTTTTCCCGTTGTACCGACAGGGGATACCGCAGAGACACGCGGAAACAAGATATCGGGCTTTGGTTCTCAACCCATCATACCTCAGAAAAAGAAAAGCCTCGATACGATACCGAGGCCTCCTGAGATAGCTGATTTGAACCGAACATCAATCCACCGTGAACTCACCCAAGAAGTATCTCAGCGGGTTCTTTGCCCGGCCCTGGAAGTGTACCTCGTAGTGAAGATGCGGGCCGGTGGAGTAGCCGGTGTTGCCTATGGCCCCGATGACATCTCCCCTCTTGAGATGCTGCCCTCGTTTGACCGAGATGCGGGAGAGATGCGCGTACACCGTCGTGTATCCATGTCCGTGATCAACTCTCACCAGCTTCCCCAAACCCACGTCTCTTTTGACCTGATCGACCACACCGTGAGCTGTTGCATACACCGGCGTGCCGATGTCGGCCGCCAGATCGACCCCTCGATGAAGCTGTTTTCTGCTGGTGAACGGATCCACTCTCATTCCGAAGCCGCAACTCAAATACCCGGCCGAAGGTCTGACCGAAGGTGTGTGATCGAGGGTTTTTTTCCTATCGGTCAAAGTGGAATATATCTGCTCGAAGTTGTCCCTTTCAAATCTTGCCTGCCGGAGAAGTCTGTCAATTTCTGCCTCATATGTCAGCGCCTGCTCCAGGTTCGTGCCCACGTCGTCCGGATGGCTGAGTCTCGGTCCCCCAATTCCCAATTCCCTTATCTGCTCGTCCACCTGAGGAAGACCGAAGACCATCCGTACCTTCTTTTCTTTTTCTATCAGCTCCGCCATCTGCAACCTGATGTCCTCAGTGGTCGCGCTTAACTCTCTCAATTTGGCTTGCAGATATCGGTTTTCCCTCTCCAGACTGTGCAGCCTCAACTTGTCGTAGGCTCGGCTGGCCGCATCCAGGGAGAAAAAGACGCCGGAGGAGACAAGGATGATAAAACCCGCCAGGAGCAATACCAGCAGATTCAGAGAGATTCTCCTCTCTATCACCCTGCCCCTGTGCTGGGGAATGAGCAGAAGAGAAAAGCTTTTTCTGGAACCCATTGTCTAACCCTATCAGAAAACAGTGATCGAGCCGACCGCCAGATTGGGGCTCATAAATTTACAAATCATAACCCCCCCACCCCACCTTGTCAAGTGTTTTTTTATCTGCTGGTTTTCTGGATACCTAAGACGAATTCGCGGAAAGCCGGTGCTACTTGATGAGAATGTACTCTTTCTTGAGGATCTTGTTTACCACTTTGATGAATTTCTCTGAGTTGAGATTCTGCAGGCTGTAGATGTGCCAATAGGTTTTCTCCGGCTTCTTGTAATCCACTCTTCGTCTTCTAGGCATCTCTCGCGATCCCCCCCACCTGTCCTCAAAGATCGGTGCAGACGGATCGACAACGCCTACACTGACCTTATCGGCACCGGGTTTGGTTTCTGCAGCAAGCCTTTTTAGCATTCGTTTGTGCAATTGCTGTGCCCAAAACGAGAAGTGAACGAACATCTTCTACCGGGATGACAACCCGCAGTTGCGCTTGAACTTAAATCGATAGGCAAAAACCCTCGGGCTTTTCGCACAACACTTACCCTGAAGAATCTGTTGGACATCTACCAGATTGTATAGTCCCGCGGCAACACCACATCACTCGTTGACGTTGCCGGACAACTCTTCTTTTTTCTGATCAAAGGGCAGCCCCGCCTGCCACAGTAGGTTGCCTTCGCGCTGTCATGCCACGGGCAAGGCTTATCGGGCATCTCCGCGCTCAGGTGGATGAGGAAGCTCGTGGAGAGCAGACTACGGAGTCAGTCTCAGAATAGACCGCCCCCTCGCGGAATCGAATATTCTGCTGACGCTTGAACCAAGCTGACTTGGATTATGCATTTCCTTCCTTCCACCTTTCATAACAACCTACGAATTCAGCAAAACCTTGTCAAGTACAAAAAGGCGATTTAGGACGAAACAAGATAAAGCTTGTCGGTTTAATCCTGTATCTCCAGTTAAATCAAGAAGTTACACCGTATCGGTATTTGTTGGTATTTTTGACTCTAACATGCCCTATCCCAATTCGGGCTCCGAGAAATCGGATTCTCCCGGAGTGACGGAAGAGTAGTCGCACGCAATCTGTCTTGCCAGAGAGTACCTACGTCGGCCCGTCATCCAAAAAGCAGAAGACGGGATTCCAAAATAGCCTGGCGACGGTAGCGCGGACCACGACACGGGTAGCTTTCACACCCATCGAGTCCAATGCAAAGTCGCTTGGGACGAAACGAGTTCTTCTACCACATAAGGCAAGCCTGTTCGGTGCTTCTCTGGAACTTTTCAGTTGTGTTTCATGTTGGAATTTGCTATCTTCGCATGGATCGGTGAAACCAATTTGGGCCTTAAACGTAACAATAACTGAAAGGGATCCTGTTGGTGAGAGAGGATGACCAGATCCTGATCAAGAAAGCGCTGGCGGGCAACGAGAACGCCTTCAGGATACTGCTTGACAGATACCGGGATGCGGTTTATCGCATCGTGGTGAAGATCGTTCGCAACCGAGATGAAGCTCAGGACTTGGTGCAGGAAACTTTCATGAAGGCCTTCGGATCTCTTTCCAGTTACCGGTGCGAGTACAGGTTCACCACCTGGCTGTACAAGATTGCAGCAAACAACTGCATCGACTACCTAAGGAAGAGAAGGCTGATTTCGGTCTCGCTGGATCAGCCCCTGGAGACGAAAGATGGAGAGGTGACCATTGAGCTGGCCGACTGGACCTATAACCCGGAATTGGATTTGGCTTCCAGACAGCGATCCGTCTCCATCGACGCGGCAATTGACTCGCTGCCGCCCAAATATAGGGAGGTGATCGTTTTTCGGCACAAGCGAGACAAGTCATACGAGGAGATTGCAGAGATTCTGAGTATTCCGGTAGGAACGGTTAAGGCGCGGATATTCAGGGCCAGGGAATTATTGAAGAAGAAACTGAAGGCCTTCAGATGAAGATGGCTGTGGAAATGTCTGAACAGGCATCCTGTTCGTCACGGGCAAAAGGACGAGACACGATATGATAAATACAATGGTCAAAGCAGGACTCCTCTCTCTGCTGGTGTGGGTGTGCTTCTGTTTTGCGCTTCCGGCTCAGGGCGTCGAGAACGATGAAGCGAAGCGCGCAGGGGTAGCTGCTGAAACAGCTAAGAAGGAATTTCCATTCGAGGCCGAGGAGATCAGGATCAGCGAGAGTGAGATCTACGTTCGCACCAGGGAGGGAAAGGAGTTTCTGGTAGGTCCCAACGGGGAGATCCGACTCCCAGCTTTGGATCGTAAGAAGTACATCGTCAGGGGAGAGGAGCCAATAGACAGGATAGTCCTGGACGAAGGACGAATAAAGATAGGCGATACGGAAATCGACTTGAGGGGTCTGGAAGGTCTGGAAGCTCTGGACCGACTGTCCCGAATCAGACCCAGGGTCAGAGTCTCACCGAGGATACACACGGGTGAGGGAGTGTTCAGGATGGGAAGTGACGTGGTGGTGGAGGAGGACGAGAGCATCGACGGAGACGTGGTGGCCCTGTGGGGCAACGTCGAGGTTAAGGGGGCAGTTTCCGGGGATGCCGTGGCCATTGGCGGGGACGTCGACGTCTATCCCACGGGGATTGTGGAAGGCAGCGCGGTCAGCGTAGGCGGCAGTGTGACAAAAAGGGGAGGAGCGATAGTGGAAGGAGAGAAAGTCTCGGTTGGATTCCTGCGAGGCCGGCCTTTCAGGTTTCCCTTCGTGATTGGTCCCACCGTCCATGTTCCGGCCTTCTCCTTCTTCGCCCGGATACTCAAGATACTGCTGCTGATATTCTTGGCCGTAGTGGTGATCTCCATAGCACCGCGGCATGTGAGCAAAGTGACGGCGAAGATCCGGCAGGATTTTCTCAAATCCGGTCTGGTGGGTCTTCTGGCCGAGATATTAGTGATTCCGGTATTCATCCTTCTGATCATCACCATCATCGGCATACCCGTGGCTCTGCTGGTCCAGCCCCTTGTCATCTTGGCCGCCTTGATTCTGGGATATATCGGGGTCTGCCTTTTTATCGGGGAGACGATACGCGAGCGCACCAGCCTCAAGCCTGACACCCGGATCATGACGGTGGTGGTTGGAATTCTGGCGGTGGAGCTGGTTCCGCTTGCGGCCCGAGCAGTGGGAATTTTCGGAGGCGTTTTCTCCCCACTGAGTTGGATCATGGCCGCCATTGGCTGGTTGATTGGGTACGTAGTGATAACGGTCGGGTTCGGAGCTTCCATCTTGACGCGTCTGGGGACCCGGCCCAGAGACGTTACGCCGGCGCCCGCCGCCGTGAACGTCGATAAGACCGACTCGAACCAAGAACCCGCGGGTTAGGAACGGAGTCGTGGTGATGAGCAAAGACGTGAGCAGAACCCTGGTCGGAACTGTGGTCTCCGGCATGTTCTTGATCAATCTCTGGCATTCCCCCGACGCTTTGGCCGGGCGGCGCGATATCAAAAGGATCACGAAGAAGATAGAGCTGCAGGGCGATAAGCATGTCACAGTCATAATGGACATAGGAGTTGGAACCATTGATCTGAGGAAAAACGACACGGAGGATATTCTTAACGCGGAAGTGGAGTACGATCCGGACGAGGTCAGGATCGACATCGATTATGACCGGCACAAGGACCAAGGAGAGCTGTACCTGGGAAGCGAGCGGAGAGATAAGGGACTGGACATAGACGAGGAGGACAACTACTGGCTTCTGGAGTTTGGCGGCAAGGTCCCCATGACCTTCGAAA
>CAYFQZ010000101.1:0-6638 GCA_964345305.1 uncultured Ignavibacteria bacterium
CGCTATCTTATCGGAAGTCACGGATTCCACCACCCCATCCCGCTTTGCCACCACGATGGCCCCCGAATCTAGGGCTGCTCGCGCTTCCATTCCGGTACCTATCAACGGCGGTTCGGTGACAAGCAGTGGCACCGCCTGCCTCTGCATGTTGGAGCCCATCAATGCACGGTTGGCGTCATCGTGGCCCAGAAAGGGAATCAAGGCAGCCGCCACGCTGACCAGCTGCTTGGGAGAGACATCCATGTAGTCTATGTTCTTCGGCGAGACCATAAGAAAATCTCCCCGATGCCTGGCCTTCACGATGCTGTTTACGAACTTCCCATCTTTGTCCAACGGCTCGTTGGCCTGGGCTATGACGAAATTGTCCTCCTGATCCGCGCTTAGATATTCTATCTGCTCGGTCACCTTCCCCTTTTTCACCTTACTGTAAGGGGTCTCCAGAAAACCGTACTGGTTAATGCGAGCATAGGTGGAAAGGGAACCGATCAGCCCTATGTTGGGCCCTTCCGGAGTCTCAATGGGGCACATGCGTCCGTAGTGGGTGTGATGCACGTCCCTCACCTCGAAACCCGCTCTCTCCCGGGTCAATCCCCCGGGTCCCAATGCCGAAAGACGCCTTTTGTGGGTCAGCTCGGCTATGGGGTTGGTCTGATCCATGAACTGGGAAAGCTGGGAGGAACCGAAAAAGGTCTCAATCACCGCTGAGACCGTCCTGGCATTCACCAGATCGTGCGGGGTGAGCGTGTCGGTATCCTTCAGGCTCATCCTCTCCCGAATGGTACGGGCCATTCGAGAAAGTCCAATGGAGAACTGATTTGCCAGAAGTTCCCCCACTGTTCTGGCTCGACGATTGCCCAGGTGATCTATGTCGTCAACATAACCTTCACCGTTCCTCAGAGCTACCAGGTACTTGATTATCCGCACGAAATCGCGCTGGTCCAGGATGGTCACCTCCAGCGGAATGTCAAGCTTCAGCCTATGATTTATCATGTGCCTTCCCACCTCACCCAGGTCGTATCGCTTGGAGGTAAAGAAAAGTCTTTCCAGAAGGCCCTTGGCTACCTCCTCGGTGGGTGGTTCCCCCGGCCTTAAGAGCGAATACATCTTCATCAGAGCTTCCATCTGGGATTTGGTGGGATCCTTCTGCAGGGTGTTAAGAGCCACGCTGATCTCTTTCTGCGGATCGAAAACCAACAGCTTTATCTTGGATACTCCCAGCTCCTTCAACCGGTTGAGGCTAGCCTCATCCACGCTGTCCCCGGGGGAAAGTACGACTTCACCCGTCTCCTTATCCGCCACCGTCTCGGCGCAAATTCTGCCCAACAGCTCGGCCTTCTTTCGGCCGGAAACCTCCACCCTGTCTATCTGGTGAAAAAGGCCCAGCACTTGCTCATCCTCGGAATACCCCAGCGCACGCAGGAAGGTTGTGGCTGGAATCCTTCGGCGGCTGTCTATGTTGACGTACATCACGTCATTCACGTCCAGGCTGAATTCCACCCAGGAGCCCCGATAGGGAATGATCCGGGCGGAGACCAGTCTCTTCCCGCTGGGATGGATTTCCTCGTCGAAGAACACGCCGGGGGAACGATGCAGCTGGCTCACCACCACTCTTTCCGCGCCGTTGACGATGAAAGTTCCCTTGTCGGTAATCAAGGGCAACTCACCCAGAAACACATCCTGTTCGATGATGTCCTTCACGGTCTTGGCCTTCCCCTGGCTCTCTCTCACCACCAGCCTCAAGGTGGCCTTGAGCGGTGCAGCATAGGTCATGTTTCGTTCCAGACACTCCGGCACCGTGTAACGGGGAGTTCCCAGCGAGTATCTGACGAATTCCAGAGAGTAATTCTCTCTGACGTCACTGATGGGAAAGACAGCGTTGAAAACTGCCTGCAATCCCTGGTCTTCCCTCTTGTCCGCCTCCACCATCCGCTGCAGAAACGTCTCGTAGGATCTCAGCTGTACCTCCAGGAGGTTGGGAAGGTCCGGATCTGACTTCAGCTTGGAGAAGGATCTCCGCTCTACCCTTCTAATATTCCGCAACTTGACCACGCTCCTTTGGGTCAAAAAGATCAACCCGGCCGGCTGACCTTCAGACCTCAAGAGTTAAGATTAGTAAGGCTTTCCTTTTTCAGCCTGATTCCGACCTTTCAAGCGAAATGCAATCGGTTCCGTCTTCTTTGCCGAGGTGAATAACAGCAACCCTTGCCCACTGGAAGCGGGTTCCACCGGTCTTTTCAATCCTTCGCCGACCTGTCAAAAGCGACCAGAAGTGGCTCTGCCTGAGCCAACCTGTCTGCCAACGCGTCATCTCGGCTGCCTTTGCTGGCGACCGGCACCGGGCTTCCACTCACCCGCGTGCCTGAAGAGCCCAGAGCCGGCAAGCCAGTGGGCTCTCCTCTTGTCCTGATCGAAAAGATATCCTGGTCAACTGCTGGATTCGGATACGCCATCCTTCCAGCAGAGAAGGCCATTATGGTGGCTGGCCGCCTATTTGATCTCCACGCTGGCCCCGACCTCTGTCAGTTTGGCCTTAACCTTGTCAGCCTCTTCTTTCGGAACTCCCTCCTTGACCGGCTTGGGAGCTCCGTCCACCAGATCCTTGGCCTCTTTGAGTCCCAGCCCGGTAAGCTCCCTTACCACCTTGATCACCTGTATCTTCTTGTCTCCCACAGCCGACAGTACCGCCGTGAATTCTGTCTGTTCCTCTGTCGGCGCGGCCGCTTCCCCGCCTCCGGCAGGAACCGCCACCTGTGCCACGGGCGCGGCGGCGGATACTCCGAACTTATCCTGAAGGCTCTTGGACAGCTCTGCCAGCTCCAGAACGCTCATCTTTTCGATGATCTCTATCACCTGGTTCACGGTGCTGGTACCTGCTGAAGCCTTCTCCTCCTTGGCGGCGCTCTCGGCCTTTTTGGCCTCTGCCTTCTTGGTGGACTTCTCTGAACCTGGGTTCATAATCTTCTAACCTCCCTATCGGTGTTGACCTTTTCTGTGCTCATTCAAACCTGCCTCACCACTCCGAACGAAACGAAGTGAATTCCTTCGTCTAGAAGCACCGTCCGGAGTTGAAAGGACCGGTTAATCCTACTCTATCTCTGTGCAGAATCCTCCAGTATATAAGACAACTAGGATGTTCGAATAACTGTCGTGCCCACCCAGGCAATCCTCCCTTATCCGGCGGTTTTCTGTGCGGCCCCGGATTTCTCCTCCTTTATAGCTTCGATTACACCCACTAGACTCCTCAGCATCCCTTGCAGAGTACCGACGAAATTGGCCACTGGAAAATTCAGGCCGGAGGCGATCTGACCCAGAAGCGTCTCCCTGCCGGGGAGGGCAGCCAAAGTCTTAAGATGACTCTCGTCGAAAAACCTCCCCTCCATCCAGATGACCTTGATCTTCGGCTTCTTGATCTTCCTGTAGACCTCGTGCAACGCCCTGGCCGGAGCCAGCGGGTCCTGGTAGGAGAAGACCAGCCCGGTGGCACCTGCCAGAAAATCCAGTATCCCCTCAAGCTCGCTTTCCTGCGCGGCCCTGCGGATCAGGGTATTCTTGGTAACCCGGTATTCCGCCCCTTTCTCCTTCAGACTCCTTCTCAGCCTGGTCATCTCATCAACGTTCAGCCCTCTGAAATCGGTAAGGAAGAGGCTGCTGGCCGCAGACAGCTTTTCCTTCAGCTCGCTTACCGTCTTTTCCTTTTCCACTTTCAGCATGGTTGTTTCCTTTGGCTCTGCTGCTCTATTTGCATCCGGCAACTTCTTTCACGCGCAAGTCGAACGCCAAACCTCACTGCTTCAGCGCGGCTATGATGGATGATGTGTCCAGCGCTACGCCCGGCCCCATGGTGGAGGAGATGGAGGCGCTTCTCAGGTAGGTTCCCTTGACGGCTGCCGGTTTGGCTCTCATGATCACGTCCAGAAAGACCTTGGCGTTCCCCGCAAGCTGTTCATCGCTGAAAGAGAGCTTGCCTATGGGCACGCCGATGTTTCCTCCCCTGTCCACCCGGAACTCTATCTTGCCCGCTTTCAGCTCCTTCACCGCCTTGGCCACGTCGAAGGTCACTGTGCCCGATTTGGGGTTGGGCATCATTCTCTTCGTACCCAGGATCTTGCCCAGCTTCCCCACCTGCCCCATGACATCGGGCGTGGCCACCACCACATCCACGTCCAGCCAGCCCTGCGTGATTTTCTCTATGTACTCGTCCAATCCTACGAAATCTGCTCCCGCCTCCTTGGCCTCTTTCTCCTTTTCCCCCTTGGTGAGAACCAACACCCTTATCTTCTTTCCGGTTCCGCCGGGCAAAAGGGCGGTTCCTCGAACCATCTGGTCGGCATGCTTGGGGTCCACCCCCAACCTCAGAGACATTTCTACGGTTTCATCGAACTTGGCGTAGGCAGCGTCCTTCAGTCTCCTGATAGCCTCCTCCAGATCGTAGGACTTTCCTCTCTCCAGCTTTGCCTTTGCCTGTTTGTATCTTTTTCCTCTTCTCATGACCTTAGATCTTCCTGTGAATTTTGAATTTCGATCAATCCACCACCTGTATCCCCATGCTTCTGGCTGTCCCCTCCACCTGCCTCATGGCCGACTCGATGCTGGAGGCATTCAAATCTTTCATCTTCGTTTCAGCGATTTCTTTGACCTGCGCCCGCGTAACCTGCCCCACCTTGGCGCGGTTGGGCTCCCCCGATCCCTTCTCCACTTGGGCCGCCTTCTTCAAAAGCACGGACGCGGGCGGACTCTTGGTGATGAAGGTGAAGGACTTATCCGCATAGATGGTGATCACCACCGGGATTATCAAGCCCGTTTGCTTCTGCGTCTTGGCGTTGAACAGCTTGCAGAAATCCATCATGTTCACCCCGTACTGGCCCAGAGCCGGACCCACCGGGGGAGCGGGAGTAGCGTTTCCCGCAGGGATCTGAAGCTTCACCGTTCCTACCACTTTCTTAGCCACTTTATCTGAATCTCCTCTTGCGTTTTTGCCGCGGTTAAGCCAGCACTCGACGGCGCCGAGATGGGATGAGACCTGCCAACTGAGCCGACAGCTTCTTCTGGATCCCTTTTCGATCCTCGGTTTGCGCCTCCGGGCCCGGCGGCCAAATCAATTAGAGCGTCTGCACCTGAAGGAAATCCAACTCCACCGGCGTTGGTCGGCCGAAGATGCTGACCATTACCTTCAGCTTCTTTCGTTCCTCGTCAACCTCGCTCACAAAACCGGAAAAGTCGGTGAAGGGACCGTCTATGACCTTCACCTGGTCACCGGACTTGAAGGGAACCTCCTCGTAGTCCCTGGTTCTTCCCCGCTCCACCTGTTTCAGGAGCCTTTCCACCTCCTCCGGCTTCAGCGGCACCGGCTTGCCTGACGCACCCACGAAGCTGGTGACGCCCGGAGTGCTGGTCACCAGATGCACGGTCTCCTTGCTAAGAACCATCTCCACCAGAATGTAGCTGGGAAGGAACTTCTTGACCGTGGTGGACCTTTTTCCGTGCTTCATCTCCACCACCGTCTCGGTGGGGACCAGTACTCTTCCTATCCGATCCTCCAGCCCCTGCGTAGCGACGGCATTCTCCAAGTATCTTTTCGCCTTCTGCTCATGACCCGAATAGGTATGAGCCACAAACCATTTCTTCTCCATGTATTCTTATATTGCTCCTGAACCCAAAGGGCAAATGACCTCACCCCAAAAGCATATTCGCCAGATTGGACAGCACCACATCAACCAGGCCTATGAAGACGGCCAAGACCATGGAGACCACTATGACGATAATGGTGGAATATATCAGCTCTTCCCTGCTGGTCCAGGTGACCTTGGTGAGCTCCGATCTCACCTCTTTCAAGAATTGCTTTATCTTCTCCAACATGGCACGAGACTATGGTTAAAAGCAGGTCTGGAGGGACTCGAACCCCCAACATCCGGTTTTGGAGACCGGCGCTCTACCAATTAGAGCTACAGACCTGTTCTTAGCGATTTTCGGACACGGGCCGAGCAAAAGGACCCTGATGCAAGGGAGGCAAAAGATCCCGGTCTTTGAACACTTGAGAGCCATCTCAAAAAAAGCGTATCCTTCCGCGGCAAAAGCCCAGTTCGCTCACGGCCCGCACTTAGCACACGGCCGCGGTCCGACGCCGGAACTTATACGGACCATACCTATTTTGGGCTTGAGCCGAGCCTTGCTATCCTTTCTACCTGGTCTCCTTGTGATTGGTGTGTTTGTTGCAGAACGGGCAGTATTTCTTATAGGTCACTCGTTCCGAATGCTTCCTCTTGTTCTTGGTGGTGGTATAATTCCTCTGCTTACATATATCACAAGCCAAGGTGATGATGTCTCTGGGCATATTTTCTGGATCCTCTCGGGGGCACACGCTTCAGCAGAGGGCTGAAGGGGCCGACTCCGGCTGAGATCAATATCTGCTATGGTGCGCCTGGGGCCAGTTATTCGATTATCTGGGTTACCACTCCGGCGCCCACGGTGCGTCCTCCCTCCCGGATGGCAAATCGCAACTCCTTCTCCATGGCAATGGGCGTGATCAGCTCAACATCCATGTTGACGTTGTCTCCGGGCATCACCATCTCCACACCCTCCGGAAGCTTGATCACTCCCGTAACGTCCGTGGTCCGAAAATAAAACTGGGGACGATATCC
>CAYFQZ010000102.1:0-3215 GCA_964345305.1 uncultured Ignavibacteria bacterium
ACACCGGAGGCTATCAAGACGCTGCATGCCGAGGGAATACGTATCGTCATGATTACCGGAACAGAAGGTGGATGAAGTCAAACGGCTCCATAATGAAGCGCCGACTGTAGAGATGGCCAGAGATGCTATTAACGACGCTCCTGCTGTGGCTCAAGCTCAGGTCGGTAGCGCCATGGGAACCGGCACCGATATCGCCATGGAAAGCGCGGCGGTTACTTTAGTGAAAGGCGATCTGCGCGCAATCGCCCGTGCCCGTCGTCTTAGCCACCGAACCATGAAAAATATTAAACAAAACTTAGTCTTCGCTTTTGGCTATAATAGCCTTGGTATTCCCATCGCCGCAGGTATTCTCTATCCCTTCTTTGGATTACTCCTTAGTCCCATGATTGCCGCTGCCGCCATGAGCTTTAGTTCAGTGTCCGTCATCAGTAATGCGCTACGTCTGCGGCGTTTAAGGTTATGAGATACTCTTACTCGAGTACAGTAAAGTGACTATAACAATGAAAGCATGTGGAGAAAAGGCATGCGAAACGGGCATCGCAGACGTGCACTGGTCATAGAATTACTTATCCTTGTGCTGGTAGCGGTATTAGGCTATTGGCAGTTTGCTACGCTTCATCACCATGACGTGCAAGCTCGCAAAGCGCTTTTGGAGCAAGCAAATCTGAACGCAGCGCACCGGGCACTTTCGGCATTAAGCGATCAGCGTAGAGCCCTACTCGAAGGTCGAGTGCAACTTTTTTCACAAGAGGTGGAAGAGTTTAATAAAGCTCTGCACACTGTTCACCTTCCACCCGGAGACAAAAGACTCGCAATGGTACAGCAGATACTCGAACAGCATCGCGAGTTCTCATCCCAGGCTGCCACAACCATGTCCAATCAACCTCCAAACCGGCACTCTTTGCTTCGACTCGACCAACAGGCAGAGCACATCGCAGGCCTGCTGGAGAAATTCCGTTCTGCAAATTCCGCTCTGTCGGGGTTCGGGTTGCGGCATCAGGAGCTGACACGCTCCACAGTGATTACATTTACTCTGATTACCTTGCTATTGATGGTTGGCAGCTTCGTCCTATTGAACCGCCTTAGTCGTCAATCGATCGCCGTAGCGTCCATGACCGCAGCAGAGCAAGTGCGTAAGGATTTTGTCTCGTTCGTCTCACATGAATTACGTAATTCAATGACTGCTCTACAGCAAGGGATTTCTCTACTCTCAAATAAGAACTTAACTCCCCAGACGCGAGACGAGATACTGCACCACTTTAATCAGTGCATCGGCGGACTATCGCAGTTGGTGCAAAATCTGCTTAACTCCGATCGTGCTGGTCGCGGACAGTTGGAACCAGTATTGCAGCGGGTACGCGTTGATGAAGTTGTGACAGACGTGAGTAACAGACTTTCAAGTATTTCGGCAAACCTGCGTGATCGTCTGCAATTGAATATCCAGGAGAATATAACTGTAGTGGCAGATTTCGATTATCTGAGCCTTGTACTCTCCAACTTGATTGATAATGCACGTAAATTCTCACCCGATGATGCACCAATAGAACTTACGGTGGCTTCAGTTTCCGATAGAATACAGTTCTCCGTCCGGGATCACGGCCCAGGGATACCCCCTGAAAAACTAGACAGCATATTCGAGCTTTACGAATCAGATCCGCAACCCAAGAATTCAAGCGTAAAACGTGGCACCGGCGTTGGCCTCTATCTATGCAAGAAGTTGGTGGACGTGCAAGGCGGCGAACTCACAGTCCAAAGCGACTTGGGAGAAGGCACTGTGTTTACTTTTGACTTGCCCGGAATACATTAAGATGATTTGGTAGAACCTTTACAGGTATAGACATGCATAGCCTTGTCGACGAAATTCAAATTGCAACTGTGCAAAACCGATAAATTAGCATCGAAATCTGGCATTAGTAGTCACCCAGAGAAAGTTTCGATTTCAGCATTGTTCCCTCCATTCTGCGTCGCTCTTCATAGCTCCGAAGGAGCGGCGAAGAGCTATGCAGAATTTATTCTGCATAATCCCAAGGATGACGCAGGATGCCCTTCGTAGTCCTGCAAAGCATGAGCAGACGCGAGGGCGACGCAGGACGAAGTAGGGCTGAAGTGCTTCGCGGGATAAAGGCTTTCCATGCAATATGTCTATTTGTTACAAAGTTGTTCGAATCCTAGTAAGCGTTATATTGGCAAAACTAAAGATCTTGAGCAGCGCCTTGCGGCCCATAATTCCGGCAAATCACCCCATACTGCTCCACACATTCCCTGGAAAATAGTAGTGGCTGTCTATTTCGCTGATGATTCAAAAGCGTCAGTATTTGAATGCTATCTCAAGCAAGGCACCGGCCACCACCTGGGGATAGGTCCAGCCACCCGGCCGAGAAAACTAGAAGAGGAGACTGCTTACAGTGTGACTAAACAAACAGAAACGGAGGAGTAATCTGCATTACTCCTCCGAATTATACTGTTGTGTCGGCTGAATCAAATCAACCTGATTAATCACCGAGAGCGAACCCGATGCCGATGAAGCCTCGCTGGTTACCCCAGGATTCCCCCGCCCAGGACATATTGGTTGTGCCGACTTCCACCCATACCGGTTTTTCCTGCGAGGTGATACGCAATACCGTGGAAATCGGCTCACCACCAAGATCCCAATCGTCGTCTCTCTCGCGATATTCTACTCCCAGCATGACGCCGCGGCCAAGCATCAGCTCGAGCGTCGTGTAGGGTTTGGTAAACTCGAAAACATTATTAAGATCTCCATCCCACCTGGTATATAAGCCGCCGGCAGTCAATCTGGCGCTGACTGAAGAAGTTACAGGCAATTCTTTGGAGACCGCCAGGTAAACCTTAGTGGCATCGGCTTCGTAAGATGCCCATTTATCGCGACCGAAAGATGCGCCGATAGCAACGTTCGCGAAGTCCATCGGAATCTGATACTTCAGACCGCCTTGATCAATTTCGTCCCAGTAATTCTGACGGCTCCATCTGGCATGGGAAACATGCAGCTCCAGATTCTTCGCCACACCCCAGCTGGCCCGTGTAAGGGCAACATCCCAGTCATAGGGGCCATGTTGATGATCTACCGCTAACTCCAGCGTCCCTTGTGGTGTGATTTCCGCGGTAGGCAAGGCTACTACGCCGGTCGCTCCTGTGTCGATAGTGGGATAGGCGAATACCCCTGCCGCGCAAACCAACATCATGGCTGCGGCGATTGC
>CAYFQZ010000103.1:0-8046 GCA_964345305.1 uncultured Ignavibacteria bacterium
CGTTTGGCCGACAGGGACGGGACGGTTTTCAGCGAGCTTTTCCTGGACACCCCCATCAAATTGGTGATGGTAGTCACCTTTATCGCTATTCTGGAATTGATTCGGCTGCAAAAGATATACATCCGACAGACCAGACATTTCTCCGACATCTGGGTATTCAGGAACGAAAAGAGGTAGGTTCTTCACGGTCGACGCCGGGAGAGCGAGTGCGCAGAGGCGAAGACCGGAATTCAGGTCAAGTCGGGTTTTTACTGATTTCTCCTTCCGTAATCCATCCAGCCTCAATCCAAAGAGGGCAAGCTGCGGATCGGCGCCGCTGGGGAAAGCCCCGCCCGGAAACCGTGCCGCAGCGGGGGCCAAATGCGGAAAATAGCCCTTGACAGGCGGGGGATTTGGGTTATTATAAGCATGTAACCGTCTAATTTCATGTGATCTTGTGGCGAGTCGGAAGGGCCGGCTCAAAGCAGTTTCCTGTTTGAAAGGAGACTTAAGATGAGGAGAAAGCACTTGATTGCCTGCGCAACGATCCTCCTCCCTGTTCTTTTCGCTGTCCCTGTTATGCTCTCGGGGATGACTGTGCACGACTTTCTGGTAAACCCCTCTGGTCTGGAGCAGATACCCCAATTTTATTCAAATATCGTCTTTGATCAGTACGGTAATTTCGTCGTCGCATGGGTAGACAGGGGTTTGGGACATCAGAACCGCCAGGTTTACTTCCAGAGATATGATTCGCTTGCCAATCCCATAGGAACTCCGGTCTTGGTTTCCGACACAACCATCAAGATGCATGATTACCCGGACATTGCCATGTCTCCCTCAGGTAGTTTCGTCATCTGTTGGGATGCGAAAACAGGGGGTGGTGCCTATGAAGGCAGGGACGTCTGGGTCCAAGGTTTTGATTCCTCAGGTGAGCCAGCCTGGTTACGCCGACAGGCAAACGAAGTGAGGCCAGTGCAGTATTATAACGATAGTCACCCAAGCATAGCGATGGGCAATGAGGACAATTTCGTGGTGGTGTGGCAGACTGAGGACCCCACTGGCAGGAATGTGTACGGCCAGAGATTCAGCGCCTCCGGTGAGAAGATCGGCAACAACTTTCTGGTGAGCGACCTCAATGCCTCCAACTACGATTTGTGTCCCTGGTTCACCCAATTCCCCGACGTGGCTTTCAACTCCGAAGGTTACTTCTTTGTCTGCTGGTACGGTTGCGTCCAGTGCGTGCCCTGGAGCCCTAGCACTCCGTTGGCCCGTGTATATGATCCTGCTGGAGAACCGGCAACCTTGGTTTTCCCCTTTTTCGCTCCTTGCTCGTCCTTCTTTGATTACGGGAGCTACCCTGGTGTGGTTTCTAACACCCAAAACAACTTCGTGGTCGTTTTCAACGGCAATGACACCCTATGGACCTTCCCAAATAACGCCGTGTATGTGCAGACCTTTGACACTTTGGGAACGCCTCTTGATTCGGTCAAGGTTGTCAATGACGTCATAGATGTGGGCAATATCTGGCACGTACCGAGGATAGCAGTGGACAGATCTAATGATGGATGTATAGTTCTTTGGTCTGATTGGCGGACAATGACAGATTGTAATCTTTGGGCCCAGAGGTTTAACTCATCAGGTGAACCAGTAGGATGTAACTACCGCATTAATCTCCCCCCGGGTTCCTTATCCACCGAAGATGGGGAATTAGGTGACTGGTTCATGTACTCCATATCTATTCACCACAACACGGCAGGGTTTTCCTGGGTGGATTATCGTAACTGGGAAATCTATGACGCAGATATCTATGCCAAGCTTTTAGACTTAGATATCATAGGATTCTATTTGCCAGGGGACGTGGTACTAGACGGAATCGTCAACCTGACCGATGTTATCTACCTTCTCAATTACCTTTTCAGGGCAGGTCCCGGGCCTCTGCCTGAGTGGACCGGGGATGTTACCTCCGACGGAGAAACGAACGTTGGGGACGTAATTTACCTGCTCAACTATTTGTTCCGGGGTGGCCCGCCGCCTGAAGGAGAAGGCTCAGGATGAACGCGAAGTCTGTGATTATTCGGGGCATTTTGTTTTCGGCTGCACTCTTGGTTTTTCCGGCCCGGGCTCATCCCATAACGATTCACGACTTTCTGGTAAACCCTCCCGGCTTGGAGGCGATTCCCCATATGATTCCGGAAATCGCGTTTGACCAGGAAGGAGGTTTCGTCATCTTGTGGGTCGACAGGGGCTTGGAACACGAGAATCGCCAGGTTTATTTCCAACGCTTTAACCCCTCTGGCATTCATTTGGGGGATCCAGTCTCGGTTTCCGATACCACTTGTCCCTATCACGGCGGGGCGGATATTGCCATGGGTCCTGCAGGCAATTTTATAATCTGTTGGTCGAAATGGCAGAAAATTGGCGAGTTTTTTTACTACTATGACATCTGGGCCGAGGGCTTTGATTCTTCGGGTCAGTCTGCTTGGCCTCGCCAGCAGGTGGATGTGGATAGAGCTGCCCCTGAGCTTGTCGATTACCACCCCAGAGTAGCAATGGACGACGAGGGTAGGTCTGTGGTGGTGTGGCAGACCCAGGACTCCGGCGGGAGGAATGTGTACGCCCAGCAATTTGATGCATCCGGCGCAAGGGTTGGGAATAACTTCTTGGTTAGTGACGTTAATGCCTCCAACTACGATTTGTGCGAGTGGTTCACCCAGTTCCCAGATGTAGCTTTCAACTCCGAAGGTTACTTTCTTATTTGCTGGCACAGCTGTATTCTGTGTGACCCCACAGCCGACGCCCCCTTGGCCCGGGTTTACAATCCGGATGGAGGACCCGTAACCTTGATCTTCCCGATTGTCAACCCCTGCTCCTCTTACTGGGACTACGGCAATGACGCCACTGTAGCCTCTAACGGCCAGAATAACTTTGTAGTGGCCTTCAGTGGCAACGACACATTGTGGACTTATCCCAACAATGCGGTCATGGTCCAAGCTTTTGATACCTTGGGAGCTCCTGTCGATTCAGTCAAGATCCTCAACGATGTCGTTGATTTGGGTGATATCTTTTTCAAACCCAGAATAGCAGTGGACGACTCAGATGGCTGTGTGGTCATATGGTGTGACTGGAGACAAATCACGGCGCAGAATCTCTGGGCACAGAGGCTCAATTCATCGGGTGAATTGCTGGGACAAAACTACCGAATCAACCTTCCGCCAGGTTCCCTGTCCACTCCAGGGTATGAAAATCGGTTCGACTATTCTCTGGCCATACACGAAAACACCGCGGGATTCGCTTGGTTGGATTACCGCAACTGGCCGACTTACAACACAGATATTTATGCCAAGCTCTTAGACTTGGACATCATAGGATTTTATTTGCCAGGGGATGTGGTACTAGACGGAATCGTCAACCTGACCGATGTTATCTACCTTCTCAATTACCTTTTCAGGGCAGGTCCCGGGCCTCTGCCTGAGTGGACCGGGGACGTTACTTCAGACGGCGAAGTAGACATAAGCGATGTGATATACCTGCTTAACTACCTGTTTCGAAGCGGCCCGCCTCCTCGCCCGTAGTGCTCGGTTCAAGATTTGCTTCGCTCTGTAGGATCAGGCCCGCGGCCCATCGAAGCCTGAGCCTTACACGTGCCTGGGCGTGGTCGGGTTTGATGAACGCCGGCGCCACCTGGGAAGCTTTCCAATCCCACCACAAGAGTCCGAACCTGCGACCGCACCTAGCCGAATGTTCTTGACAAGGGCTCAAAAGGGGATAATTTTAGCGCGAGGCCAGACGATACTGAGAATGTAGCCGGCAAGGCAAGTAAGGTTCTGGGCTGCAGCCTCAGTCTGGATGGAGAACATGTCGGTAAGAGAGAAACTAAACACAATCCTGCGTAGGTACTTCCTGGGCGGCATACTGGTGATCGTGCCGCTGATCATCACCGTTGTGGTTCTGCGCTTCTTTTTCCTGAAAGTTGATGGCCTGCTGTCGCCCATCATCTTCAAGGCGCTCGGATACAAAATCCCCGGTTTGGGTGTTGTTGCCACCATAGTGCTGATCTTCTTGGCGGGATTTCTCACGGCCAACGTGATCGGCTCCCGGCTCTTCAGATTGTGGGAGATATTCTTAATCAGGACACCGCTGGTGCGAACCATCTACGGCTCATCAAAGCAGTTGATTCAGGCTATCGCTACCACCGACAAATACTCTTTCAAGAAGGTCGTGCTGGTGGAGTTCCCTCGCAGGGGGATGTACTGCCTGGGTTTCCTGACCCAAGAGATCAAAACCGATTTGGAGGCAAAGCCGGATGAGTTGATTGCCGTATACATCCCTTCCACTCCCACTCCGTTCAGCGGATGGACCATGCTCTTCCCCGCAGATGACGTGACTCCCCTAGACATGACAGTGGAGCAGGGGATAAAGTTCTTTGTCTCCGGGGGCATAGCAGCGCCTGAGATGTTTCGTCCCGGGAAGACTAAGGCGATAGGAGAGCCGAACAGCAACTGATTGGAAGCACAAGACCTTCATGCTTACCGAACTCAAGGCCATAGGCGCCGCTACGGCGAAAGCCAAAGCGCTTTCTGCCGTCTGGACCTTCCCTTCCATAATCTTCTCGGCGTTGGTCATCGGCTGGGCGGCGGAGGCAGCGCAGTTTCTCCTTTCCCAAGGGCTGGCCCTGGCCATCTTGGCCTGGCTCCAGACCCTGCCGGAGTTTGCCGTGGAGGCGGTGATCGCCTGGGAGGCAGGCACCGACCCGGAAAAGGTTCACCTGATAACCGCCAATTTCACCGGGTCCCTCCGGCTTCTGGTGGGACTGGCCTGGCCCATGATCTATTTTACCGCTGCGTTCTTCAGAAGGCCGGGACAAGGGGGCAGAAGGCTGGTGAGCATCCGGCTGGAGGGCGAGCATGCGGTCGAGGTGATGGGACTTCTGCCACCCCTGGCATATTTCGTGATCATTCTCTTTAAGGGAACGTTGACCCTGTTCGACTCCGCCGTCTTGATCAGCATATACGTGACCTATCTCGGGATCCTGCGGAAAGTGCCTCCGCAGGATCAAGAGAAAGTGGAAGACGCGGCCAGAGTGCCTCGAATGATTCTGGGAATGAAGCCGCTTCCCCGCGACCTCTGCATTGCGGGACTTTTCATAGCCGGTGGCTTCTGGCTTTATTTTGTGGCGCATCCGTTTCTTTACAGCATGCTGGCGCTGGCTGCACTCCTCGGCGTGTCCAACTTCGTTTTCGTGCAGTGGGTGGCGCCGTTCTTGTCGGAGTTCCCGGAAAAGGTGACCGCGTTCAACTGGGCCAGAACGGTCAGGAAGGCCCCCATGGGCTTGATGAACATGGTCTCCTCCAACATAAACCAGTGGACCGTGCTGGTGGCCATGATACCCATAGTTTACAGCTTCAGCCGGGGAGAGGTTTCCGTGGTCAATTTCGATCATCATCAGAAGATCGAGATATTTCTGACCATGGCGCAGTCGTTCTTGGGATTTCTCTTCCTCGCCAACATGGAGTTTAGATGGTATGAAGCCCTGGGTCTTTTCTCGCTGTGGCTAATTCAGTTCGTCTTTCCTGAGTGGAGGGAGGAGATCACCTTTGTTTACATCTTTTGGATAATAGTTGAGCTCCTCTGGGCTTTTGTCGGAGCTAAGAAGTTGAAGGCCTTCAGGCAGTTTAAGACCCTGTTTGAAGCTTGTGTCCTGAAAAAAGCCTAGATCGTAGGCCTGGGATTCAAGAAGCCGTTTTCTTTCTGATTGCTCTATCTATCGAGAACGAGCACGCCTGATGAATCAGGCAACCACGAACCATGGGGCGAGTTATTTCCTCACTCAAGCCATGTAGAAAAGCCCCAGCCTTTTGAAGGCTGGGGCTGATCCATTCCGTAATTGTCAATTCGGCAGATTGCTGCTAGCAGCTTGGCGGCGGGCCACCTTTAAACAGGTAGTTGAGGAGATAAACCACGTCGGCGAGATCGACGGTGCCGTCGCAGTTGGCATCTCCCGCTGCCAAGGGCACAGGCGGAGAGTCGCCTTTGAAAAGGTAATTCAAAAGACAAATAGCGTCTGTCAGATCGATAAGCCCGTCGCCGTTGGCATCTCCTCGAATCGCATCGTACTCCACATACTTGATGGTAACGTAATCCAGACTCGTGCCACTGCCGGTGGCTTTGCCGGTAACGTACACGTTACCAGCGCCGTCCGTAACTACCTCGTTGGCGAAGTCTTGTGAATCGCCCGTTCCGTTGTATCTCGCCGTCCAAAGCTGGCTTCCATCCGGGTCGTACTTGACGGTCAGATAGTCGTCGGCATTCAGCTCCGGATCGTCGCTGTAACCGGTAACGTACACGTTGCCCAGATTGTCAACCGACAGCGCCTCCGCTCCATCGCAGCCGTCAAGCCACGAATGATACGTGGCAGCCCACTGTTGGGTCCCTTCCGAGTCATACTTCACCGTGCCGTAGTCATACATAGTGCCGCTGTGACGCATCCAGCCGGTCACGTAAACCTCGCCTGATCCGCCTACGCCAATGTCAAAGGCAACCCCACCCGGGTTGACAATCAGTTCGTCCGAGTGTGTTCTGGCCCAGATCTCGTTTCCGTCGGAATTATACTTGACGGTGGCATACTGATAGACCACGTCACCGTGGCCACACATGCCGGTCACGAGCACATTGCCGGAACCATCCAAGGCGATAGCATGCGCGTAACCGCCGCCCTCAGGTCCAGTGTATCGTCTGGCCCATATCTCGTTCCCGTCCGCATCGTACTTCACAGTGGCGAAGCTAGAACTGGCGCCTGTCACGTAGACATTGCCAGAATCATCCACAGCTATGGCGTTGGCTCCGTCCTCACCGTTTTGCGGCCCGTTGTAGGTAGCCACCCAAGCCTCAGTTCCGTCAGTGTAATATTTGATGGTGAGGTAGTCCTTGCCGCTTGAGCTTCCCCTGCTGCACCCGGTGACGTATGCATTGCCGTATTGGTCAACTGCGATATCGAACCCTACATCCGTTGAGTTGGCTGGTCCGTTGTATCTTCTGGTCCAGGCCGTCTCGCCGTCGGGATAGTATTTCACAGTCAAGACATCGGCGTTATTCTCAGAGCCCCTACTATACCCCGTCACGTATACGTTACCAGACGCGTCCGCCGCTATGGCAAGGGCCATATCCATCAGACTTGCCGGGCCGTCATACCTGGCCGTCCAGGCAAGCTCTCCATCCGAATAATATTTGACCGTGGCGTAATCCCAGCTGGTCCCGCTGCCGCTGCTCTGTCCGGTGACATAGACGTTCCCCAAATCGTCGACGACGAGGGCGTGAGCCTCGTCATGGGAGTTTCCCGTCCCGTTGTAAATGCCTACCCAGTCAGCGTCGACGAGCACATCCGGCGACGCAGGGAAAGCCCAGAGGATTGCACACAGAACTAACAAGAGCTTCTTGTACATCTTGCTACCTCCGTGGTGAGTGGTTTGCGCGCTGAGCACAACAGTTCTTGAGTCCACAGCCTAACCTTCCAGACCAAAAGCTTGAGCGTAAAGGACAAAGATTATTGGATTCTGGATCGAATATAACAAAAAACCAATCACAAAGCAAGGAAAAATTCGCGAAAAGCGTAGCAGACTCAGTGGGCCTTTGCAGCTACTGCACCGTTAGGCCTCTTTTGTCTGCCCTTCAATCTCAAGAAAGCCACTCGGCTGATCTCCAGGCATATCCCGAGACTCCTGAGTTTCCAATATTAGGCTCCGGCCCGTTTGGCCTGAAGAACTCACCTCGCAGCTTCCACCGAAGTGAGCGCATCTGCCCGCATGAATTGCCCTGTGCGGTTACGACGTTAAAAAGACGAGGGAAAGATCGAATTACCGGGCGCGGGAAAGAGAAATGCACTCTCCCGGCGGGTTGAACAAAAGGGCAGGAATTCATCCTGCCCCTTGAGATGATCGGTGAGAGATCGGATCGGGGTTTACTGAGTTGGGGGTCCCAGAAGCCGCAAGACGGCGCGTCTGTTGGCCGCGCGACCCGTTCGGGAGTCGTTCAATTCGATCGGTTTGGACTCGCCGTGGCTTATGTAGAACA
>CAYFQZ010000104.1:0-2593 GCA_964345305.1 uncultured Ignavibacteria bacterium
TTCGCCGGAATAGCGGCCAGCCTGCAGATATTCGGCGTGCCCAAGTATGTCTCCGTGCCCCTGGGTGCCGTCTTCGTGTGGATACTGGTAGTCAAGGGGACTTACAGGTCGGTGGAAAAGATCTTCTTGGCGGCGTGTCTTTTTTACGTCACCTACTTGATCTCGGGCTTTCTGGCCAGACCGGATTGGGGTGCAGTGAAGGAGAGCATAGTCTCGCCCAGACTGGAGTTTTCTGCCGGCGCTTTCGGTATGTTGATCGGCTTGATCGGAACTACCATAGCGCCCTGGATGCAGTTTTATCTGCAGGCCGCAGTGGCGGAGAAGAACATCAAGCTGGAGAACTACAGATACTCCAGGGTGGATGTCATATCCGGGAGCTTTATGGTGAACCTGGTGGCTCTCTTCATAATGGTGGCCTGCGCCGCTACCATTTTCCAGGCCGGCATCAGAATCGATACGGCCAAGGATGCGGCTCTGGCCCTGGCGCCCCTTGCCGGCAAGTATGCATCGACCCTCTTTGCTTTCGGCCTTCTGAATGCCTCGCTGTTCGCCGCCTCGATCCTGCCGCTATCCACCGCCTACGTGGTGTGCGAGGGCATGGGTTGGGAACAGGGTGTAGACAAGAAATTCTCAGAGGCGCCCCAGTTCTACGGACTTTACTCTCTTCTGATCTTCCTGGGGGCCGGGGTGGTTCTCTGGCCCAATCTTCCGCTGATACCCATAATGTTCGTATCCCAGGTAGTCAATGGCATAGTCCTTCCCGTAATTCTTGTCTTCATGTTGCTGCTCATCAATAACCAGAAGATCATGGCGGCATATACCAATGGCAGGGCCTTCAATATCCTGGCCTGGCTGACCGTAGTTATTTTGATCTCCCTCTCCGGGTTGCTGCTGTTGACCATGCTGGGTGTGGCTTAGATTGGCGTCAAGCTGTGCAAGCTAAGTGATGGAGACGGTCGTTTGAAGAGATCCGATTTCCTCATTTCGGAATCGGAGATCACCGGAAAGGCCCGGCGTGTTATTGCTTGACACCCATCCGGTGGGCCCGTAAATTGATCTGGTTAGAACACCCATAACGGTGGAGAGCATATGGCTTTCTTTCCCACCACCAGGTTTCTGGCCAACGTCAGACTGCGCTACGTGGTAATCATTACCCTTCTTCTGGCCCTTATCCTGTTCATCATAGCGCTTTTTGGGATAAGACAGAGCAAATCCAACATGCTCAGGGTGATGGAAGGGGAGGGGAAGGCTCTGCTGGAAAGTCTGATCATGTCCAGCCAGAACACCGTCCGGGCAAACGCCCTGGTGGAGGAGCTGGTAGGGGAGAGGCTTAAGGACGTCGCCAGATTGGTAAACCAGATGGAGAAAGATGGCCAAATCAGCAATTCCAAACTCGACGATCTGGTCAAGCAGAGCAACCTCTCCAGGATCGATATCCTGGACCAGGAGATGAATCTAACTCACAGCAGCAACCTTTCGGACACGGAGCTCTACGAAGACTCGACGACATCGGTCATTCCCTCCCTTGCCAGCATATTGCAGGGAGAAGAGGATGAGGTGACCTTCGGCATCGAGGCTAAGACTCTTCTGGCCGAGAAAAGTTATGCCGCAGCCACCAGGAGATCCAAAACGGCGGGGGTGGTGGTGGTTGTCGCTTCGGCTTCGTATCTGGAAAGCTTCAAGAGCGAGATAGGAATCGGCTTTCTGATTCGCAGGATTAGCGAGCAGAGCGGGGTCGATTACATCGTGCTCCAGTCGCCGGAAGGAATAGTGCTGGCTTCCAGGCAGGTGGGAAGAATGCTGAAGATTGAAGAGGATTCGTTTCTCCAGACTGCCCTGGAGGGAGAGGAAGCTGCCGGCCGAATCACCACGTTTCAGGAAAAAGAAGTGCTGGAAGTGGTAAAGCCCTTTGAGTCCGAAGAGATCCCTTCGGGGATCTTCAGAATCGGGCTCTCCCTGGAGGGCTACCGGCAGGTGACGTCCACGTTTCAGAAGCAGATGATATTCTTCTCCATCGTTCTTTTTTTTCTGGGCCTTTGGATAATCGTCATCGTGATCATCAATCAGAATTACTTTGTGCTGGACAGATCGTACCGCGAGATCAAGACCCTCACCGGAAACGTGCTCGAGTCCATGCACAGCGCGGTTGTGGCTGTCAACGAGGAGGGCCGGATCGTCATGCTCAACCGCCTGGCCGGAGACCTGTTCGGGGTAAGCAGGGATCTGGCCGCAGGCCGTCAGTATGACCGGGTCTTTCCGGAGGATCCGTGCCTTCTGAAAAGAGCGTTGATCGAGAAGAAGACCACCAGGGATGTGGAGACCCAATATCGCACCGTTTCCGGCGAGGAAAAGATGCTGATTGTCGGGACCTCATGTCTGTTTGATGAGGAAAGGAGATTCAAAGGTGCGGTGGCAGTTGTCCATGATGTCACGGAGTTGAAAAAATACGAGGAGGAGGCGAAAAGAGCAGAAAGGCTCTCCGCCATGGGAAGCCTGGCCGCGGGTGTGGCGCACGAGATAAGGAATCCGCTTAATGCCATCTCCATTACGACCCAGCGGCTCAGATCCGAGTTCGCCCCCCGAAAGGACGAGG
>CAYFQZ010000105.1:0-1725 GCA_964345305.1 uncultured Ignavibacteria bacterium
CCTCGACCTGCAAGAAGATCCCACGCTTGGATTCGCGTTTCTCACTGACCAAGCAGACAGTCTTGACCTTCGATTTGGCGCGAGCCCTAGACGCCTGCCTTATGGTGCGTGCATCTCTGACATCCATCCTGTTACTCATTATTCTGCGGAGCTTCGTGAAACGATCCCTGAAATATTCCACGTAATCTTCGAGAGAGCCAGTCGTGCTGATCTCACCTGTTGGGTCCTCAACCACTTCAACATCACATTCTACCTCCTTTGCATAAGGGCGGAAAGATGTCTTTCCAGCCTTTGATATGTGTGGCAATGACTGCTCTGTCGGATGGAGTTTCGCCGCCTCTTCCTGTAGCAGCTCCCGGCTTATCCAAATGGGCTTCTCTGGAAGGCTATCGGCATCTTGCAGAACATTTTTGATCAATGAGTTAGGGTCCACTGTCTGCGAAGCTTCCTTCAGGAACTCGAAAGCTTCTCTGTCTATCTGGTAGCCTGCACCAATTATGAGAGAAATTGCCCTCTGAAGCTCAACGTCCTGCTCCAACGCTCTTCCTTCTTGCACGAAGACAGCTAAGATTCCTCTCTACTTCGATTTAACAGTTATTTCTACATGTTGGGATCACGACATATCAACAGAAAGAGAAACCTCTGGATCGGTACGTATGTATTTATACTTTTCCCACGCTAATATCCCGTGTATAGACAATTTCATTGAGGATGAATAGATGGAGTTACGAAAGGTCCAGAAAACAGGGGGCGGAACATTCTTCGTTACTCTCCCCAAGGACTGGGCTCTCCAAAGTGGCATAACTAAAGGGTCCGTTGTCTCAACTTCCGTAGCCTCCAACGGACGGTTGGTTATTGATCCGCAGTACAATCTCGAACCCGCTCCTCAAACAGCGACCATCAAACCAGGCCCGTACCTCAGTCGCGAAATCATCGGAAAATACCTCTTTGGCTATGATATCATTCGCATCGAAGCAAAAGACAGAATTTCCATAGACCAGAGGAGAATCGTCAAAGAGGCAACCCGTCGGCTCGTGGGCCTAGAGATAGTGGAGGAAGACCACGCAAACATAGCCGTCAGGTGTTTTGTGCAGCCTTCTGCGTTCCCTCCGGAGGGGACTCTGCGATACGAACACCTGCTCGCTTCTGCAATGTTCCGCGACGCGGGCACCGCACTGATCGAAGGTGACGCTCAACTTGCGGGGAGTGTCGCGGCGAGAGACAACGAGGTTGACCGGCAATACTTTCTCCTAGTGCGGGTCCTCAGAACAATTGTCCAGGAGCCTGGCCTGAGCGAAAAAGTTGGAGTGCGCCCCATAGACTGCTTGGACTATCGCCTCACAGCGAGTTTGGTCGAGTCCGTCGGGGATCAATCTTCACAGATCGCTGAGCATGCAGTTCGTCTGGGGGGTGCTAGACTCGATGACAAGGTTCTTAGGTCTC
The DNA here is from genome assembly GCA_964345305.1 of uncultured Ignavibacteria bacterium. GTDB lineage: Bacteria > Zixibacteria > MSB-5A5 > MSB-5A5 > SM1-73 > SM23-73-3. The sequence goes on from CAYFQZ010000105.1 coordinate 1,444, forward strand.
TTTCGAATCTTCATAACGCCGTCTATGAAACATACACAGATGCAATGACTGCGTTCTTCTCCCGAAATATCTCCGTTGCCGACTCAGTCCGACAGAAAAGGGAAGTCGTCGAGGACTTGTGTCGCAATGCTGAATCACTATCTGGCTCATTATCGGTCGAGCAAGCCCAGACTCTCTCCTCAGTAGTATCGTCCTTAGATCGCATATACGATTGCAGCGTGGACATATCGGACCTCACCACTCCTAGAGTCCGGTGAAGAGCTCTAGGGTGCCTCCCCACGC
>CAYFQZ010000106.1:0-4577 GCA_964345305.1 uncultured Ignavibacteria bacterium
CTCCGTCCTTCGTCTGAAATTTCAATTGGCCTTGTTTGCTTTCGAGGAGCTCTCTGTTCTGTTTCTGGACAACCAGCGGACTCCTCACCACATCGTAGACCCAGGAGCCAACGAACAGAACTGCTCCTGACAATACTGCGAAACCTGCCGTCGTTTGAACACCGGCCAAACCCAAAAAAAAGCCCCCAACGATAAGAAGTCCTCCTGCTGCTTCCGCTCCCAGTAGCCGAGTCCCGGTTCTTGCATCCCCCGCATAGAAGTGGCCTGAACCGTGAACTATAATGCCCGGGACAAATGAATAGAAAATCGCCATGTAAGGATTTCTTAGTTTCAAGGAATCCAAGGGAGGTACTGTGATTGAATCAACCATCTGGTGTGCAAAGAAGAGCGAAGAACATCTGACTTCCAGTGAACTTCTGGTAGGACATTGTCCTCCGACATGCTCGGAATAAGGAGTGACCTCGAAAAGCCAGCGCGCTTGTCTCGGAACCGGATATAGAGACACCCGGGGGCAATGTCGAAAGCAGAAACTCTTGTTTAATAAATGCGATTCAAATTCTCCGGTCGACGGGTAAACTGTAGACCACGACGAACAGGTCAAGGTAATTGCTAGTACAATCGAACTTACAACATATCTCATCTTAGCCCCTCTCGTTTTCTCTTTAGTAGAAAAACACTCGTGGCTATTATCAGACTAATCAAGGTCATGTTGCCCCACCAGTTGGTGCATGGGGCTTGATACAAATCCCCGTCGCAACCGTCCCTCGGTTGGCATTCGGGTGGGTGGTTGCAGTACATACCGAGAACAGACCGGTTCTCCCCGTACTCATTGCAGGCCGTCACGTGGTAAGCGCGCTTGTTCCCTGTGCAGCAGTTGCGTACCGCAAAGGACTCCTCATTGCGTCCTACAGAATCACAAACCTCGTGATGAAGGTCTATTACGAAACCATCCTCATTCCAGGAATTGTCTTGCCACTTTAGGGTGCAACCTTCACAGCTCCTTACCGTGGGGGCCGCCGGGGACAGGTTAGGCGTGCAAGGGCCCCCGTTGGGGATTCCCTCACCCAGCGCAGGCCAGGAGCAGCCGCGATAGAGGGGGTCGGGATTATCATTGAAAGTCTTCAGCTCATAATAGTATGCTCTCCCGCCATCCAAACACGAGTCGAAATACGAGTAAGTGTCTGAACCTAACTGACCTATGCACTCGCATGATGCATCATCAGAATTGGGAAGGATCGGCACCAGGCACCTTCTCAGATTAAATCCATCCCAACCAGACGGGCCATCCCACGTGAGGTAAAGAGCATTGGTCAATGGTTGCCCGTTTCTAAACGTGCTCACTTGGAAATTCACGGGTTGATCAACGTCTGGCCTCCAGTTCCGTTCGCAGGCTGGAATAAGATACATGAAGTGGCTACTATTCCACCAGTCATCGTGAGGGTCTCCCCAGGCGGGGCCATAAGGCCGCAGCGCGTGAGCTATCCAAGCACAACCATCGATCCCCGGCCATCTGCTTGAGTAGCTTAACCAGTTTGGTGCTCTGGAGTCTCCCAATTCCCACAGATTCCTCAAGATCACATAGGGACAGGCAAACTGTCCGTTTGCATTCTCGTGACAGCCACAGACCCACTCCCAGCCCCACATCAGCCAATAGGTGCATCTTTCTCCCGTCCAGGGATAACTTGCATGCGAACCATCTACTACGAAAACATTAACTCCTGATTCTTCAGGTGTTCCAACCCAAGATACTTCATCCGGATCCATCCATTCTCCAGTTTCATGTTGAGCATAGAAGATTCTTACGACTTTGTATTCGTTGGGAGTGCCCACGATTGCCAAGGCAATATGCTCCCAGTCATGTCCATGTTCGCAGAACCACCCTTCGGTGCATTCCGCTCTATTGAAAGGGTAGTAGAACCAGTACGCGATCTCTATGTACGAGCATCTTCCGGGTTCCGCTACTCGAAATGGGTGAACCCGATAATATACTGACCCATCGCTGACCACGTCGGGAGGTGCATTATGACCTGGAGAATCATCTGCGTAGAAAGGTGTGGTGTAATGGGCGGGCATGCGGTACGGACGCTCGGAGTTGGCATCATCTAAATAGAGAACAGGCCGAAGCTGTCCGGCTAGCGAAATCTCGAGATCATCATTCATTCCATCGCCATCACCATCACCGTATGTTGCGTATAGCGTCTGGCAGGTGTCGATTATGCACCTGGAACAATGCTGTCCACCAGCACCCCCGCCCTCCATAAACTCCGAGCCAACCTCCGCTTCCTCAAACGGGAAACCCCCTGCACTCACAACCAGCACCGCCCCAGTGCTGTGTTGAGTCTGTTCCTCTCCAACTTTAGTGGCAGTCACCAAAAGTGTATACGTCCCCGCCGGGGTCAATCCTTGCGTGCTTATGCTGAGAATCGAGGTGTCTGTCGGTGTGCACGGATTTGGGTCGAAAGAGGCAGAAGTGAAAGAAGGCAGGCCGGAAACGGTGAGAGTGCATGGTGAATCGAATCCATACAGGGAAGTGAGGATAACGCTGTAATCCACCGACTCCCCTGTTTCCACCACCTGTGTATCCGGCTCAATCTCGATGGCGAAGTCAGGCTCCGCAATAGCGAAATCAGCATCGCTCTCGTCTTGCGGGAGTCCATCTGATGCGTCAGATATCTTCAAACGGCAAGAGTCGGAAGGCGTGTCGGGAATTGTCCAGAGGTAGCTGCCCGTGTTGGGTGTGCTGTCTGCTACGGTGTCCCAATCACTCCCGGAATTTGTCGAATACTCGATTCTAACTTCGGGCCCTTCGAAATTCTCCGATAACCAAATAATATCTTGCGAGCTTCCTACAGGCCAGGTTTCTCCCCCGTTGGGCGACAGCACCTGGATTCGCGGAGGTCCCACCCAGAAACATCTGGGGAGGTCATGACGTGGTATGTACAGGGCACCGTCGGACCGAGCGAAGGCCAGACGTGAAGCCGGCGGCCAAAACGTCGTGTCTATGCAAACGTGCATCGTATCTTCTATTCTCAACGTCATGGCAGCCAGCAAAATCCTGTTACCCTCCCACCATCTTTGATCGGCAGAGCCCGTGGGTACGATAGCCAACCAGAAGTTGGACGTATCGTCCAAAGTTAGAATGGTCATGTCCCATCCCCTCATGCTGAAATCTCCCTCCAGCAGCGCCAGACGGTTGTGGTATAACGTATCGCCATCGTCAACCATGTGCCGGTATATGCTTCTTCCGAAATCAGGAGCATACCAGCCCATCGAAGTTGCATTCCAGTAACTGGTCACACTGCAGTATGCAGATGAATTGGTATGCGAGTAAGTCAAGGGGATGGTAAATCCAGCAATGCTGTCACTCGCTTCAGTCTGATCGTGCGAAATTAGAATAGGCAGGCGCATTGTCCAGGGTCCAGTCTCTCCTTCCTGTTTGCCACAGTCCAAACAGATAACATGGAGTGTGTCGCACTCGCCCAGATCATTTGGGTCTTCCGCACAATGCTGAGCCGATGCACTGCTCCATCCACCTACGGTCAGCCCGGCCAAAGCCAACACAAGCACACACAAAAACGCATTCTTCATCTCCGAACCCCCTGCCTTCCAAGAGGCTGAATTTGGGTCCTTCCATTGTTACGCGCGTTCCTCTCCCTGGCGCGCACCATAGTGGATGCAAACGCTGTCGCGCGTCCCACTGTTTCTCCTGCGGTTTCCGAGATGTCGCTTCGTAGTACTAAGCAATGACCGCGCGAGTGCCCCGTCGCTCGCGGAGGGGATCAGATTGCTCTTGGCACTAATCGTCAAACCTCAAATCCGGTATGCCCAAGCCTACTTCCGGCAAATATAGTCTCTCTAAACAATGAATATTATAGCGGGCAGACCTCTAGAAGTCAAGGAAAATGCTACGAAACTAGCATGGGCTCCCCTGTCTCGCCCTTCCTCCGGATCTTCGACCCTTCAGGTCTTCGGCCCTACAGGTGTTCGATCCTACGGACCTTCGGCCCTGCGGGTCTGCGACCCCACGGGTCTTCGATATCAGGGGGACTTTGATTCTTTTACAACTATCTCAGAGCAGAGGGGTGAGGCACCCGCCTGGGGCCTGAGGCTCGATCCTTCGGCTTCGCTCAGGACGGTTTCATAAATCGAGCAACTACAATCCCTGGCGACTGTCTCACAGCAGAGCTGTGAGGCACCCGGCTTCACTGCCCTCAAATAAGTCCTCTGACGCTCGATGAATCGAGCAACTACAATCCCTGGCGACTGTCTGACAGCAGAGCTGTGAGGCACCCACCCTTCGCCGGTCAAAAAAAGTCCCCCCGCGTTCCGCGAGGGGACTTGGTCAAACAAGTGCTTTTTGCGAGGCTCTATTTCATCAGAACCATCTTCTTGGTCTGGTCGAATTCGTTTGTCCTCAGGCGATAGAAGTATATCCCGCTGCCCATCTGGGTTCGGCCATCGTCCCTTCCATCCCACATCAGCGTATGCGTTCCCCTATTCTGGTATCCCTCAAACAGCGTCCTGACCTTCCGGCCCAGAACATTGTAAATGGTCAGGCTGATTTGGCAGTCCACGGG
>CAYFQZ010000107.1:0-1852 GCA_964345305.1 uncultured Ignavibacteria bacterium
TTGTGGAGGCATCGCAAATGGCTTCAGGGAGGTTTTATTATGGCAAATCAAGAAGTCGATCAGGAGACCGTCACACGGGCTGAGGAGGTGAGAGCGAGCGAAAGACACCGGTTGGCCAAAAAGTTGGACGCAGTAGGATGGGGTCTTTTCTTCATCTGGGTGGGAATAGCCTTTTTAGGGGATTTGGACGTAGGGGTGGGCCTGCTGGGGGTCGGGATCATTACGCTGGGCGGACAGGTGGCCCGCAAGTTCCTGAATCTGAAACTGGAAGGCTTCTGGGTGGTTGTCGGCTTGCTCTTCGTGGTGGGCGGTCTTTGGGAACTGTTCGAGGCAGAAATCGGCCTGGTGCCGATTATACTGATCGTGGTTGGCTTGGCGCTGCTGGTCTCGGCATTTCTCGGCAAACGTCAGTCCGAGAAATAGCATAGGGTAGCGGTATCTGATTCCATCTTCTGGAGCATCCGGCTCGATGAAGCATCGCCAGGGAGTGAGCTGATTTTCACCTTCGGCGCCAGGGAGATGAATCGCACGATCTTACCGTGCAACAGTACCGGGAAATATCGAAGTCCCCATTCTGAGAACTTCGGCGGTTTCCATACCTGAAACATTTGAGGTTTTATTTCAAACCTGGCACCACTGTCCGAGGCAGGCAGACTTTTCATACCACCAGAGATTGAAAAGACTGATCATACAAGGTCAAAGGTGAAGAGAGGTCCGCTGGTTTCTGCTGAAGGAATTGCGGCGTCTACCATTTGTCTTGGACCGCATAACGCACAGATAAGCCTTGCACATGCTTGAAACGAGACGGCTGATTCTGCGAAAGATGAGAATGGAGGATTTAGATGACCTCCTTCGCATCTTTTCCGATCCGAAGGTGATGCAATCTTTCGGCGGGCTCCTGTTTGACCGAGCAAGGATGAGGCAATGGCTCCTCCGCAATCTTGATCACCAGGATAGATACGGGTACGGACTCTTCTCTGTCATTTTGAAAGCAAGCGGCGAGCTGGTGGGTGACTGTGGCTTAGAGCACACCGTAGTCGACGGATCACCGGAGGTAGAGATTGGATATGATTTTTTGAGCGAATATTGGGGTCGGGGCCTGGCCACTGAGGCAGCGAGCGCGGTACGCGATTACGCATTTGGCTCGCTTCGCTTGCACCGAGTAATCAGTCTCATCCGACCTGACAATCCTGCGTCGATACGAGTGGCGGAGAAGATCGGCATGATAAAAGAAAAGGAATGTGTACGGGATGATCAGCCTTACCATGTATACTCACTATCCCGTGATTCGGCACAACCAGCACATTCCTCAGAAGGCTTAAGATCCGGCGGCTGACGCGTCAACATGAGGCATAAGAGTATATCTTTCTTTTAAACAGCCGCATGGTTCTATGCCAAACACCGGATAGAACCTCCACGACGATCCTGGGAGCACGTTTCATTTGCGAAACTGATTTCGTTCATCAAGAAAATTGTCTTGATTCTTTCCATTCTTGTGTTATAATCCCATTGACTTTCTAAATACTCAGCGCAGGGTTTGGCATCTTTTTGGGACTGGATAACAGACAGCTACGCTGTCGAAATGGATGACCGTGCGGATTAGAAGGGTTAGTCAGAAAAACAAGCTCCAATGGGCTGCCCTTCGGGCGCAGTTGCGGCCTAAAGCTGAACCGGATCAGCTTCGAAATGAAGTCGATAGGACGCTGGAAGATGCCAATTCGGGAATATTTGTAGCAGAACACGAAGAAAAAATGATAGCTTTCATTGAATGTTCAATTGGAGATAAGGCTGCAGGATGTGAAAGAAACAAAATCGGACATATTGAGGGGTGATTCAAGGGACTCGGCCGATC
>CAYFQZ010000108.1:0-4269 GCA_964345305.1 uncultured Ignavibacteria bacterium
AAAGAGAGCTTGCGCGGAATGTTGGTTATTATCACGTCGTTTGAGTCCACGTTCTCCCTGAGAAACGCCAGGCTTTCCCTGTTCAGGTTGCCTGGCTGCTCCATGGTCGGGAAGGAGCCGGAATTTATTCCTTTGTGGATGCTGGCGGTTGACGTGATCTGAATGCCCCAAAATAAAACCGCGCATACCCCGGTCAAGAGGAAAGCCGCTGCTTTGGCGCCCTTGTTAAAGACGTTGCTGCAGAGATAGTGGGCGGCCGAGAACGCTAGAAGCAGGATGAGAGGATACAGAGGGACGGTGAATCTCGACCCCATGGGGTCGATCGCCACGGTGGAGCCAACGTAAAGAATGATCGAACAATACATGATGAGATAGAAGAGCATCCCCAGGTGAGGCTTAAAAAAGCTCCAGGATGCGCGGGACGTCAAGAGGCTGAAAAGGAACAATAAAACCAGCGCGGTTGTTCCGGTCAAGAGCAGGATCTTCAGCCAGAAGGAGAGAGGTCCCAATTGGAAGAAGTAGGTGTATTGCCAGAAACCCAGATCAAAAGAGAGAAAGTCACGGTAGAGGGTGAAAAACAGCTGGAAAAGCTGGTGCCAGAACGTGTACTTGGAAGGAAATTGGGTTTTGCCGGCCAGACCGTAGTTCAGGAAGCAGGCGAAATAGTGGAGAAACACCGGGGCAGCGGCGACCAGGGCGAACAAACCGGCTCTACGGAGCCTCTCTCGTTTGCGCTCACTATAGCTTAGAAGCAGAATAGACAGAATTCCCGTGCCGATAAGGGAAAATCCGACATAACGGGTCACACTGGCCAGACCCGCGAATATGGCGCTGAATACCAGGTACTTGGTCTTCCCTTGTTCGGGAGACTGGATGAGCGGAATCAGCGTCAAGAAGAACAGGATGGAGAGGAGAGTATACAGCGTTTCGGACCAGCAGAAGGAATAGACATAAACAATGGGTGCGAAAAAGAGAGCCGATATGGCAGCCAGGTGACCGGTGAGTTCCCCTCCAAGCCGGAGGCCGACTCGATAGACGGCGACTATCAGCAGCAGGTAGCAAAAAACGGATACCAGGCGAGCGGCATCCACCAGGTCAGCCGTTCCCAGGATCTTGACGGCGGCGATGATCAGCGGATAGAGAGGAGGCCAAACCGGATTGAACGTTCTGCTCCATTGCTCCAAGGTAAAACGTTCTGCCATCACCAGGTAATTTTCAGAATCGTAGCTTACTCCGGGCCCGCCTGAGGTCATGATGTAGATTAGTGTGAAGGCCAGGGCAGCATACAGCAGAGGGAAAATGACCGCGCGGCTACGTCTCGTCACCATCCGTGCCACCTTTTGGAATAGGCGAACCCATCTGATCCCGTGCTCACCTTTCTGCGTGTTTTCGCTCACCAACTGCAGGATGGTCTGGGCGAGCCTATTATAAAAGAAATCGGTCCTTTGTCAAGTTGAGAGTTTGGGCAGGTAGGGGTGTGATTGCTGATCGACCGCATTGTCGACAGACGTTTGCTGCGAGCGCATGCCTCTTGTGGACCGCCTCCGGGCTTAAACAGGAATGCGAATGGTCCAAGCTTGAACGATCCCACCGTTGAGAGGAGAGGTGCTAGGAGGCGGAGAATTCACTTGCAGAAATGAAGTCTTGGAGTATATTATAGTAGGCTTGTTGTACTGCTGGGTTGCTCTGATGATAACCTTGATCGACGATTTACCTGTTTCCGCTTTACGTGAAAGGAGAGCAGAATGCGAAAGAGCGTAACGTTTTCTTTGCTTCTCTTAACCATGTGGTTAACTACTATCGTTTCTTCCGCGGCTCAGAATTGGGTCTCTTTTTCAGCCGGGAGCTCCGAGGGATATCCGGACGTGGTTGTCCTGTCGGCGACTCCGAACGAGTTTACCTTCCAGATTACCTTTCCGGGCATGCGGGTGGGCGAGGTGAGAAAAGAAGGCGAGGCCTACCAAGCCCTGTCCATTCCCGGCGGAGGACGCACCCACAACCTCGGCTGGGCAGAACTGCCCAGTTGGTCTCGCTTCGTTGCGGTCCCCCAGGGAGCCGCCCCTCAGGTTAAGGTTCTCCAATATACCTCGCGCACCCTATCAGGCTACAACGTGTACCCGGCGCAAAAGCAGCCTGTGGACAAGGCCGGTGCGCCTGAGCCGGAATTCGTCAAAGATGAGCAGTTCTATCTCACAGATGGGTTCTACCCCGATCGGCTGGCTTACGTGGGGCAGCCTAAAGTCATCCGGGGATGTGGCGTCTCCTCGGTGGCGCTGTTTCCGGTCCAATACAATCCTGCCAGAGGGGAGCTGAGGGTCATCTCCGAAATACAGGTTAGGGTGCGCTTCGTCGGCGGGAGCAGTACCTTTATTGACCCCAGGTTAAGGTCCCCTTATTTTGAGAGTCTTTTTCAAAACCTGCTTTTGAATTACTCTTCTCTGGGTTCGGCCCCGGTGCCCGTTGGGAAGACCTCCACCGGTTGTGATTTCCTGATCATCACTCATCCCAACTTTCAGGCCTGGGCAGAGTCGCTGGCTTACTGGAAAAACCTATCCGGGATCCCCACCTGGGTCAGGAATACCACGCAGACCGGCCCTGATACCGGCTCAATCCGGACCTACGTTCAGAATGCCTATGACACCTGGGAACCGCCGCCTTCATTTCTGCTTCTTATCGGAGATGCCGAGTTTTTGCCGCTGTTCTACAGGAGCACTCATCCTTATGACTGGTACCTGACCGGTACCGATCTGTTCTATACCACGGTCGACGGCTCGGACTTCTTCCCCGATCTGTTTCCGGGAAGAATCTCGGTGGACAATCTCACGCAGGCGGGCGCCGTCATGGCCAAGATCCTTCAGTATCAGAGATCACCCGTCGCCACGCCGGAGGCATTCTATGACAGGGCGCTGGCCGCGGGGTTCTTTCAAGACCGCAACTATGACGGATACGCGGACAGGTTCTTCCTACAAACCAGCGAGACTCTGAGAGACTTCTTGATCGGTGCGCAGGGGAAGAGCGTGGAGAGATGTTACACCAAGACTCCGGGAAGCAATCCTCGCTACTACTATTACGGCGACCATCTCCCTTTGGGCTTGGTTTGGACGGGCAATGCCGCGCAAATCAACAATTCCATAAACAATGGGGTCTTCCTGGTGACTCACCGGGACCACGGGAGCGCCGACGGTTGGGGGGATCCGGACTATCATGTGTCGGATGTTAACCTGCTTGCCAATGGTGACAGGCTTCCCGTGGTGCTGAGCATAAACTGCGAGACCGGACACTTTGACAATGAGACCGACTCTCCGGGGCACGAGACTCCGTCTTCAGCCGTCTATTTCTGCGAGGCTTTCAGCAGAAAGGCCAATGCGGGTGCAGCAGGAATATTCGGGCACACCCGGGTAAGTTGGAGCGGGCTGAATGACGAGCTGGCCAAGGGCTTCTACGATGCTATCTGGCCGGACTTCGACCCAAGCTACCCCGGCGGTGGTTCTACCCAGCCGATCTATAGCCCCATGTATAGAATGGGTCCGATGCTTAACTTCGGCAAATTCTGGATGTACGACAAGTACTACCTCACCGGCGGGAGCGGGTATCCCTGGGGGTCTGATCTGGAGACGACCAAGATCACCTTTGAGATGGGAACCTGGTTCGGAGACCCCACTATGCAGATCTGGACGGAGTTGCCCGAGGTGCTGGACGTGTCCCATGCCGATACCATCCTGCTGGGTGAATCCACGTTGCCGGTAACGGTGACCTCCGGCGGATCACCCGTGGAAAGCGTGCTGGTCTGCATCATGAGCGAGGAAGTCCATCAGATCGGCTATACGAGCGCCTCGGGAGAGGCAGCTTTCACCTGCACCACTTCAGCCGAAGGCAGCCTGAGCCTCACCGCTACCGGGCACAACTTAAGGCCGTATCAGGGATGGGTTGATCTGGTGGAGGGAGCTTTCATCCGGGGAGATGCCAACGGTGATGATTTGATTGACGTGGCCGACGTCATCTTTCTGGCCAACTACCTGTACAAGGGCGATTCCGCACCATTTCCCTATGACGCTGGCGAGGTCACGTGCGACGGCATAATCGACGTGGCGGACGCGATATTCTTGCTCAATTACCTATTCAAGAATGGGCCGGCTCCCGACTGCGCCTAGCGCGAGGAAGCCGGAAATGCCCTTCTGTATTCTGCGGGATTCTGCGGGGACATCAAACCGGTCATGCCCGCAACGTGTTTTGGAACACCTGGCGAGGAATTGCCAGCCTGGAGTTCCC
>CAYFQZ010000109.1:0-13213 GCA_964345305.1 uncultured Ignavibacteria bacterium
TCCACGGACGACGGCACCTACGGTCACCACGGCTTCGTAACGGACGTTTTGACCCAGCTTCTTTCAAAGGGAGAGAAGGTCGACTTTATCATGGCCATCGGGCCGGTCATTATGATGAGGGCGGTCTGCCGAGGGACCGCACCTCACGGCATCAAAACCGTGGTGAGTCTCAATCCGGTCATGGTGGACGGCACCGGCATGTGCGGAGCGTGCAGGGTTACCGTCGAGGGCAAGACCAAGTTCGCCTGCGTGGACGGCCCGGATTTCGACGGTCATCAGGTCGACTTCGACGAGCTTCTGAAGCGTCAGGCCATGTATCTGAAACAGGAAAAGATGGCCATGGAAAGATTCGAACGGATGTGCGGGGAGCACGCGAAAGGAGGGCCGGCGTGATGGAGATGAAGGAGAGACTGAAGATACCGCGGCAGAAGATGCCGGAACAGGAGCCCAAGGACCGCGTCAGGAACTTCAAGGAGGTTCCCTTCGGCTACACCCCCGAACTGGCCGTGCAGGAAGCCCAGAGATGTTTGCAGTGTAAGAAAGCGGTCTGCGTCGACGGTTGTCCGGTGGAGATAAATATACCCGCATTCGTGCAGCTTATCGCCGAGGGCGATTTCATAGGGGCGGCAAAAGAACTGAAGAAAAACAACAGTCTCCCTGCCATCTGTGGAAGGGTCTGTCCCCAGGAGGATCAGTGCGAGAAGGTCTGTACGCTGGCAAAGAAGTATCAGCCGGTGGCGATAGGAAACTTGGAGAGATTCGCCGCCGATTACGAAAGAGAGCAGGGCGAGGTGGAGATTCCCGAAGTGGCGGCGCCCACCGGAAAGAAGGTAGCCATAGTGGGATCCGGCCCGGCCGGTCTGACCGTGGCCGGTGACCTGATCAAACTGGGACACAAGGTCACCATCTTCGAGGCGCTGCATAAGACCGGCGGCGTGCTGGTGTACGGCATACCGGAGTTCCGGCTGCCCAAGACCATAGTGCAGTCGGAGGTCGACTATCTGGAGAAACTGGGCGTGGAAATCAAGACCAGCTTCGTGATAGGAAAACTCTGGAGCATAGACGACCTTTTCAAGGAAGGATACCATGCGGTCTTTATCGGAACCGGAGCCGGGCTCCCCAATTTCATGCGCATTCCGGGAGAGAATCTCAACGGCATATACTCTGCCAACGAATATCTGACCAGGTCCAACCTGATGAAGGCATACGATTTTCCCAACTACGATACGCCCATATTCTCGGGGAAAAACGTGGTGGTGCTGGGCGGTGGAAACACGGCCATGGACTCAGTTCGCACGGCACTGAGGCTGGGTGCAGACAACGCTTATATCGTATATCGCCGGTCCAAAAAGGAGATGCCGGCTCGAATAGACGAAATCCACCACGCTGAGCAGGAAGGTGTGCAGTTCCACTTCCTGAGCACGCCCATAAAATACAATGGAAACGAGGATGGATTTGTTGTCTCGATGGAGTGCCTGAAAATGGAGCTGGGCGAGCCTGACGCCTCCGGCAGAAGGCGTCCCGTGCCCATCGAGGGATCCAATTTCGTCATGGAGGTGGATACGGTGGTGGTGGCCATCGGCAACAGCTCCAATCCCCTTGTACCTCAGACCACTCCCGGCCTGGAGGTAAACAAGTGGGGCAACATCATTGCCGATCCTGAGACCATGCGAACGTCCCGTGAGGGCATGTGGGCGGGCGGCGATATAGTGACCGGGGGGGCCACGGTTATACTGGCGGCCGGCGCCGGCAAGAAGGCGGCAAAAGATATGCACCGCTATCTGATGAATTTATGATGTGTCGACCGGACATGCAGCGACCAAAACGAGTGCCCGCCGGGTCCAAGGCCCGGCCGGTTTCTTTACTTTTACCTGTACCTCTTCCGTCGAGAAAGGCAAAGGTCGGGCAGGGGAGCCCGACGTGCATAAGCTCAAACAGACAAGGGGCGACTCCTCGTCTTTGGCGGGATATTCAACACGAGTCGCCCCTACCGATTTCACTTCTGCTCGTATTGAGGCTGTGTCAGACTTCGGGTTTTGTAGCCTCGGACTTCAGTGGGCGAGATTAAGAAACCGGAAACCTGCGCAATCTAAAGATTGCGGCTACAAGTCCAAAGCACAGATGTCACAAGTCCTTGTTGCCGAGAGGGCTATGGGTTGCCTGGCGGCGGACCGTTCTTGTAGAGATAGTTGAGCAGATAAATGGCGTCGCCCAGATCAACCGTCTGGTCCAGATTAACGTCCCCGCAATCGGTGATGGGATCGCAAGCCGGGGGCAAACCTCCTTTATAGAGGTAGTTCAGCACGAAGACGGCATCGCCGATATCCACCGAGCCATCTCCGTTGGCGTCGCCGCAGACCACCGTGCATTCCCATACCCAGGCATGGAAGTCGTCCACACCGGCCTCCACCACCGAGGAGGCGCCGAGATCCGAGACCTCGAAGCGAAGCCTGACTTGATCGGTGGGCGTGACGTGATGACCAATCCAGAGCTCATATGCCACCCACTCGGGGGATGTCTCCGGGCCGATCGTTTTTGCCTTGGTCCAGTTGGCGCCGTCGTTGCTGGATATGTAGATATTGAAGACATCGTCTGCTTTATCATAAGTGGTCTCGCTGCCCACCTGCGTGGGGAAGCTGTCCGGATCCTGTCCATACTCGTTGATATACCATACCGCAAAGTGAACTCTGGCATCCGTGCCTCCGGTCAAATCCATGACCGGTGAGGTCAGCCAGGTCGTCCCGCCGTCCACGTCAAAATCGCCGTCCAGGTTGGCGGTGAGATAGCAGCTGCCGGAACCGTCGAAGTCAGTTGGCGGATCGCCCCTATCGCCGCCTCCAACAGGAACGCCGCGCTCCCAGGCTCCGGTGGTGAGATACGGATCGTTTTCCACAGTCCAGCCCTGAGCGGTCTCGAAGTCGTCGGCGAAGACCGAGGTCAGTACTCCAACCAGCGAAGAGTAAACAGTGATGGGAGCGTACGCCGGATCGTAGACCATGCCGGAAAGGGCTGCTTCGGCACTGAAGTAGAATTGAGGCGAACATCCGCAGCCGGTTGCAGGCAGCGTGGCCTCATAAAGATCGCCCCCCAGTGAGGCCAAGGGAACGACCGCATAGTTCACCCCGGGGTGATATCGACAGTGGAGCATGGCAGTGCCCGGGATGAAGGAATCGTCCACCTCGCTGATTTGCACCGTGAAGGTGGTAGGAGTCCCGGGCTCCAAGAACTCGGGCAGACCCTCGGGGTAATCGAAGTTCAGAGGGGTCTCCAGTCTGCTCAGTCCCTTTATGCAGAAGTTCGCCGTGCCGGTCCAGGGGGGATCGTCAAAATCCTGCAAATCCACCCAGATTCCACCCTCTCGATAGTAACTCTGGCCGGGCCGAGCTGAAGACTCCACGATGGTGCGATACTTGGCACCCAGCAGGACCGGAACATCGGAAGTCCGGTCATACGGGTGACCGCCCGCCGACAGGTACAAGTAGATATAAAAATCTTCCCCGGCCTCGAAAGGAATAGGCGCGTCCAGGTCGATCGTGTGGAATCCGGTGTGCTCGATGAATCCAAACTTGGTGGACAGCTCGCCTATAAGTTCCCCGCCCTCGAAGCTGTCGTACACGATCATGTTGAAGTCCACGCTGTCGGCGGCGACGAAGAAGCTCACCGCCCTGAGAACCTCCTGACCCACACCGGCGCCCTGCGCAGCAAAAGCATTGAAGGCTTCGAAGCAGTCCTCCTTGGTGTCGCGCCAGCCGTGGTAGTCGTGGTAGTACACACGGTCGTACTGCATGGGCTCGACGTTCTGGAAGGAGATGGCACCCATCTCGGGATGCTTGCAGGAGTACTTGTCGTAGTAGGAAATCCAGAAGTAGCCATCCAGACACCAACCCTCGCCCCAACTATTCTTCACCAGCCAGGCGCCGGGCTGAGGAGCCTGGGTGGCCTTGTTGTCGTCCCAACCTATTATGGTAACCGCATGATTGGGCTCTTCCGTGCTCCACGAGGGCTGGTAGTGTATGCAGTTGGATATGAACGAACCGCTGTAGCACATGCACGTGCCGACACCGCCATAGGTCATGACCGCTTCCTTGATGGTGTTGATGTTGCTCAGATCATCTCCGGCAACGTACCACTCGACATCGCGAGGGTAGTAGTAGTGGAAGCTGGGATCGGATCTGGGTGGGGGAAAGGTAAATGATTGACCGTCGACGTCCCGTACCGCCCCCTCACCTCGGGCAAGATAGGCCGAGGAAACTCGATAATCGCCGCCTTGGTGGACCACCAATCCGCCGCCGGTGGGGGGGTCGGTATCATCGTTGTTGTGCTGGTTGAATCCGTTCCACCAGTCCAGGTGGTACTCTGCCAGATTAGGCTCACCGCTTTCTCCTGCCGCCACCCACGCGCCAGTCATCAACAGGTTACTTTCCATAGAACCCATGGTGCCGTGCGCCCAGCAGGTGCCTCCGCGCTGATCCTTGACCGAGGTGACGTAGTTGTTGCCTCCGACATCTCGTAAATCAAACGAGCTGGGCGGGTCCGCCATGATCCTGCCGGGAACAAAGGCGAACACCAGCGCTGCAAGGGAAACGAAAAAACGAAAACCTCCGACCACCATTTTCTGTTTCATCCTGACCATCTCCCGTTTTTGAATAGTAACCGTTACGACGGATTGCCGCGCAGTTTGAAAACGGATTGAATTACCAAGCTCCGGTAATCCTGAGTATGATTCAAGATCTCCGGCTTTTCCTCTGTTTTCAATATAGCTCTTTCTGTGGAGTTGTCAAGTCCTCAGACCAGAAGGTAGTGTCAAGCGTTTTGTGTAAATTCACGTTGGGGTTGATATCTCCCTCTGGTTTAGCCGGTTAATCAGGGCGAAGAGCCATCTGTCTGCACTTGGCTGGTTTTTGAATGAGTCTATGAGCTTTACTCTCCTTCTGAGTTCCTTTAGTTTTCTCTCCAGGTGGTTGGTGGAGCTCAAAACCGGCCACAGCCTTTTGGGCTGGTGGTAGAAGTTCAGATACCAGTCCAGATTAAAGCAGAACTTGTTTACGGCCTGAGGTTCTTCTGCTCTCCATTTTTCTACCAGCCTTTTGGCTTTTTGGATGGCAGAGGCCAGGTTTGAGGCTTGGAACACCCCTTTGACCTCAGTCAGAAGGGCTTTTCGGTGAGCCCTTTTTCTGATAGACTTAGCTACGTTGCGAAACTTGTGGATCCAGCAGCCTTGCTGGGGAACCTCCGGATAGATCCACTGGCTGGCCTCAAACAGCGCTGGAGCTCCATCGTGTACTATCAGCTTAAGCTTCTTGCCCTCCAAACCTCGGCGGTAAAGATTCTCTAAGAAGCTTTGGCACAATATGGTCTTCTCGGAGCTGACTATGGTGAAATCGATAATCTCCTGGCTGCCATCCCCTTTGATGCCTAAAGCTACCGGGGCCATATAAGGACGCTTATAAGCCTGACTTATCCTCACCGGAAAACCATCCACAAAAAGATAGCTATACTCATCCTTCAAAGGCCTCTGATGAAATGCTCTCACCTCCTCATCCGATCTCTTCAAAACCAAACTCACTCCAGAGGCAGAGATAATCTCCTCTCCCAGAAAAGCCCGGAAAAACTCCTGGGCTTTGCGAGTGGATAAACCCAAAATCACTGACTCCCCAACCCTTCGATCAAAGTCCCCCGCATACCTGCCGTAACGATCTAAAACCCTACTCCTGTAAACTCCCTTCCGACTACGAGGAACCCTCACTCCAACAAACTCCCCCCAAGAAGTGCTCAAACATCTCAAAGTGTAACCATTGCGATAATCTCTCCTCAACCTCCACCTCTCATAGTGCCCTACCCTCAACTACTCCAGCATCTCCCCTCGTAACCCCCCCTCCAACATAACTTTAACCGCCTCCTTAAGCCGAGACCCAACCCCACTCCAAAAAATCCTCTTGACTTCTCCCAAACGCTGCCGTATATCTTTCTCCGTAAACCAAATCTCTCGCATAGGGTGTACCTCCTTGCTATCAGTTCTTCTTCACAAAAGGAGATACACCCTTGCTCTTTTATGTCAATCTCGAATTTACACAGGATATTATACACTGCCGCCACAAGCTCCTCCGCGTTAATTGTGTACATCCATCGGAAAGTCTGTGTGTTTTCCGCAAAATATCACGAGCCATGTTATCATCCGGCTTCAGCCACCCTGAGTTAGTCGGAGACATCCGCCCCAGTCTCCGAAAATGTGCGAGAAAACACTTGACAAAAGCGAAATGTTGATCAGCATTAAAATAGCGGTTACACTCAGAAGCTCAAGGGGCAAGTTAGAAAGCAGAGGCGATTTGTCTATGCCAGCTTGTGAATCCTCGTAGGCGCGACTCACTTTCTCTGACGCGGCAACCCCGTTCGGTGAGAGACAGCGGAGCGAAGTTTCATCTCCGGCCATTCCTTAACATGACAAAGCTGAATCCTCGAGCTTGCGATCCTCCTTCGATGGCTTTGAAGGTTAGATTAAGGAGGTATAACGATGAAGACCGTAATCCTTATCATATGCATGGGCTCGCTTCTGATGCTCCCCACTCCCAGCGGAACGGCGAAAGGCCAACCCAGTGACGTGCCGGCAGTCTCTCAGGAAGACTCCATAGACATAGGAATACCGTATACCGCCGTGTATCCCGGCGCGGACAGCGCCTGGCTTGCCGTATTGATGGATAATCATGATTACTACGTGGCAGGCTATCAGTTCTTGTTCACCTTGGGATCGGACATGGCCAGGTTCTGTGAAACAGAAGCAGGCTACTTCAGCATAGTTGACAGCAGTGCCGACATCCCCCCGAATCCCGGAGGCTATCAGCTGCTGCTGAGAATTTGCATGTACGCCTGTTGCGTCCCCGACACCACCACTGAGCGAGCTGCGTCGGTCTGGCTGACGCCGGGCGGTACCAGCTTCGTGTGGAACGAGAACGGCGAGCTAATCCCTTTCCGCTACTACCCGGGCGAAGTCTCTCTCTTGTGGAGCTCACCCGGGGATGCCAACAGCGATAGTCTGGTGGCGGTGGACGACATCGTCTTCATACTTAACCAACTGTTTCGCGGGGGATCAGAGCCGTGCGTATGCGAAGCCGCAGATGCCAACGGCGATTGCGTGATTGATCTGGGCGATGTCGCCTACTTAATCAATTACTTATTCAAAAACGGCCCGCCGCCCTTACTTGGATGCCCCTACTCGGTTCCCTGCCCGCACGAGGACTGCCAGCCGGAGTAGTCTCCACAGCGACTGCTGCAACATGGACACTCTTAATGCGTTGCGCCAGGTCTTCCTGCCTGGCGCTTCCGACTTGCCCATCGCAGGGGCTGGGGCACCTTGGCTTGGACTATACCTTTGAGTCTGCTTGGTGCGCAGTTATGTCCCACTCACCCCAGCGCTTCCTGATTTGGCCGTTCCATATCTCGATTATCTCGATGCCAGTGATGGGAGTCCTTCGATCAGTCGGGCCTGTGCCAAGAAAGGCGAGTTTGTTTGTACCCACCGATGACCAACGCACTGCCACCCGTTGCGCCTTTTCGTCAACGATCATGTCTTCGACTTTCGTGACCAAATCCGGAAAGGCATCAACAAGCTGCCTTAACCCCAGAGCAAAGCCATGCTTTGACGGGTCGCGCCCGGCAGGTGACATGTCTTCGAAGTCATCTGAGTGAAGCTGATCGAATAGTTCCCAGTCGGTAGGTGCACACCAGAGGGATATCCATTTGCGGGTGACGTCTTCGAGTTCGGAACGCTTCATTCTTCTGCTTCCTTTGGAGATCGAACAGTAAAAAGGGTAGACCGCCGTTACGCGCAAGATATTGCCCGCACACCTATCGGCCCGTTTCTGTGAGGGCGAACGAAAGGGGGAAGGCCAGGCAATAGGTCACGCGTCGGTAATTCCAAGTGAAAAGCCGGCGACGATTGTTCACTGACTAACTCTCCCGTTGATGGTAGGCACCTGTTTCTTCACCCCATGCTTCACATGCGGACGGTCATTGGCGAACAACAATCTCAACCCACCGCAGGCGTCGAGGTACCTCCGGGTACAGACCATAGAGGAGCATATCGAAGACTGGACATGGCCGACACAGGAGACTACCACGGAGCAGAGCTGCGGGCCACCCGCCGAATTCATTTCAAATATACTAATTTTCGTTGTTTAATGCTTCTTCTATCGCATCCACTTTTTCTCTCGACTGTTTAGGTATCCAATATCTGTTGTAGAAATCCAATGCCTTCCGATAACAGTCCAACAACTTGAGCTCATCCCCAGTTTCAGCATAAGCAGTCGCAAGCTGTTCATAACAATATAGTCTTCTTCTCTCATTGGTGATAGGTGCAATAAGTGCCTTTTCGTAATATTCTATCGCTTCTTCGAATTTCTCCTGATTCATATATAGAAATCCCATGTTTGTGTATCCCGTTTGCAGAACGGGGTATTTTTCGATTTGCCTCTTGATGATCGCTTCGGTTTTTTCCGGCTTTCCCAAGGCATTCCATGCCCAGCATGACATGTGCAACGTCCAGAAATTCTCTGCCGGCACACGTTCGATCTCACGTAGCATTTGCCGTAGCTCATCCGTGTTTTGCCAATCGACGTCTTTCCAGCGCTTCTCCAGTTCGATATATTCGACAAAATCCGGATCGTGCAATCTCTCATCCTCGTTCTTATAGACGGAAACCTCATCGGTTTCGTAGTTATACGCAATCCACGCGGAGAAGCCGGCATAAGGGGCGCCATAGGCGAAGTAGACCGAGCCGTTTTGTGGATCAAGAACCACCGATGATCCAGTGCCGCGATTGTTGATGTTGCCACCCTCAGACGGCGGCACCTTTCCTTTGTAATCGTAGAAGTCGGTATTGGACAGTAAGCGTATCGCATGATCGACGGTGAATTCCCCGCCGCTGCCCAGTATTTTCTCGTACGTATACGCTCTGGCGCTGTTGAACCAATCCATGTCAAAAACGGAATTGTATTCCTCCCTCATACCCTGGGATACGCATCTATTGGCTGCATAAATGTAGCCATCCCTCGAATCAGTTCTGACCGCTTTTTGGTCCACGATGTCATAGGCCGCTCCCGTCAGATCCTCCAGGCTGCCTATCATGGTGACAAACCTGTCGACATTCTTGGGTGTCCTGTCCACATCGCCGAGGTTGCGGCACTCTTCCAGTATCCTGTTGAACATCAACATGGTACCCTTCCCTTTGAACGGCCTGGATGTTGATGTCGTCGCCTGACTCCAGGAAAGGGTCAGTCCGTGTTCGTTTATCCCGGTTACGGCGAAGGGAGTGCCGATGATTCCGATGTCCATGTAGCTGTATTTGCCATTTTTGTGATAGTGGGCGATCAGAGGATACCTGCTGAAGAAATCGATTACGTCGTGATCGGCATTACGCCCGTGGATGATTCTACCGTCGATGATCTTAATAAAGGAAGAGCAGGATATAAAATCAGGTCCGAATGTGACTTTGAGTATTTCGTTCAACGGAACGCCGGAACCGTCGGACATACCTTCAAGTTGTGCCAGATAATCTTGCGGAACCCTCTTTCTGAACGAGTGCAGCTTAACTCTTGTTACTATGGGGGCTGACAACTTTATTAAGATTTCTTTATACCATGGTAATTCGTTATACAATTCACTCATCATCGCATTTTCGAAACTATCGAAATGAGCATAGAAATTATTCATCTCCTCTCTTAGCAACGCACCGTATTGAAGACCGATCTCGTACGAATCCCCTTTCAGATGAATAAAAGGTATGCCCTCCCTATATGTCATGTATCCTTCGCCATAGTGCTCTGCCCCACCTTTGATCGTAATTTCGTATCTCTCTTCCGAAGAAGCGGCAAAGTCCATATTGATCGAAAGAACGATTAAGGAGAATGTCAATAACAGCAAACGCGAAATAGTCCTGTTCATCTTTCCTGCCTCAGAAAATCACCCTTTCCCGGGATCTCGATTCCGCGCAAGCGGCGGGCCACGTCGGGCAAACCCAAATGCCGATCTATCTTGTCTCTAACCTTTCCAGGATCTCTGCTGCATTAGTATTCAATTCAACCAGTCTCTTGAAATCTAGGGATCAGCAGGCGAGGCCGTCATTACTTTCATGAAAAGTCAGTTGCTCCGGTTCTCCGCTTGAAACGGAAACGATCCACATATGACAATTCCAACTGCAATTCGAAGCGAGTGCGATTTTTGATCCAATTTGCTTACAAGTCATATAATATACCATCACCAGGGCCGATTCCTGTTCCATATGCTCTGTAGTGAATCCTTGGGTCGTCGGCAGATTGTGATGGGGAAAGGGGTCTCCCAGGGATTAACTTGTTCAAGTTCAATCTCTGCTGCCAGCTCTACTTCATGGAACACACCTTCCATCGACTTTTTTGAAAAACCCACACCAATTACAGTTTCAATCGGTCCGTCGGGAAGCCCCCACAGCCAGTAGGACAGGGAAAGTGATCTGGCATCAGGCAAACCTAATGGTTTTCCAAAATAGTCGACTGCACCTGCATTCCCATACCCTGCTGCTAAGATGATAGTTCTCTGCCTTTCTCCTTCAGGTAAACTATTGTAAACTTCGGCTACTCCCTTCACACGTTCTTCCCAGCCAAACATGCCCCTTAAATCTCCGGTTAATTCATAGATGTTTTCAAAAGCACCAAAGGTGATAGCGTCCATATACTGCTCTGTGGTTGTTATGGGAAACATGGGAACCGAAAGCGGCATCAGGGCAATTCCACCCCCTGCCAGCGCAGCGACGACTGTATGGCGCAACCATTTCTTACCGCGGCGATGAAGCCAATTTCCCATGGCAATGCTTCCGCCGGCGATAAGACAGGGGTAGGCCGGGGCAAGATAGTAAATCTTGCTTTTGGAAATCATTAGAAGCACAAAAACGGATATCCAGAGCCAGGCGAACAGACGGTATGACTTTCCTTTTCTGCTGAAAAAAAAGACCAGACCCGCTATCCATATCACGGCATTGAAGGGATGCATGTATAAAAGCTGACCCGCGATGAATTGAAACAGAGATATCCCTTTCATGAGATCTCTATTCAAATTGATGACAAATGAAATGGTCGGCCATCCCTGTTTGATTTGCCAGAGAATATTGGGCAGAAAGATCAGGAAAGCAATGCCCCCGGCCGCATACAGACAGAGTGATCTAAAATGTTTCCTCATATCGGTGAACAGCAATCCCACCACCAATCCGAACACAAAAAAGAGCTGGGAGAGTTTGGTCAACAATCCAAGTCCCACCACCAAACCCAACCATAACCACAACCGGGGTCGGTCCTCCTGGATGATTCTTACAATGACATAATATCCGAGAATCCAGAAAAGAAGTTCAAAGGCAGTAATGCAAAAGAGGTTGCCGCTCCGCAGAAAGACCGGGGTGATGAGCATAGCCAGGCAGGCCAACCCCTGGGCGAATCGATCTCCCCCTAAACGGCGTACCAAATGGCCGGTCAAGAATACAGCAGCTGCTTCACTCAACAAGGCGAATATCCGCAGACCGAACAGGGAATGGCCAAATAGCTCAGTGGCTAATCGGGCTATCCAGGGCACCAGAGGCGGATGGTCAACATAACCGAGGCCAAGGTGATTACCGCAGGCGATAAAATATAATTCATCATGATGATAGCCGTATCTGGTCAGAAAGGGCAGATGAATGACGATTTTCAGGAGAGCAAAGCCGGCAATGAAGGTCCAATCGCGCTGATACCACTTTTGAGTTAGATCTTGATTCTTTGCCATTCAGGTCTATCCGCTATTTAGTAAAATATACCATGACCTCGGACGGCTGGCCCGGCCCCGCCTTCGGCGGGGCCAGGTCAGGGACCTGGCGGCCACGAAACTTCATCAGGCGCGCAGGACACCTGGACTGCGGTCCAGACCTATCACTCTTTCTCAAGCAATTCGGGAGGCCTCAATCTTTCAACAAAGCCTGCATCGGCCCAGAATATGTTAAAGTTCCGATCATCTCTTCTGCTGATAAGAAACAGATATTTCCCGTTGGGCGAGATGATTGGACAATTTTCAAGATGATCCGAATTGATATCAGGGCCTAAGTTACAAGGGTCAGTCCATTTTCCATTGTGCAAGTTGTAGCTGATATGCAAATCTTCATCCACACTGAAGATTATATAACTTTCATCAGGAGCAATGAAAGGCGTTGAACCGCGTAAGGGACTGCTGTCTTCCAGTTTCAACGCCACCGGTCTTAGGTGAGAATTCCCGTCGAAGACAGATACCAATATTGAATCTGATGCAAAGTATAGATTCTCATTCATGGCAAGTGAAAACTGCCAATGAGTCCTGAACGAGTTTACTTCTTCTCCCAGTGATTTGGGGCGTGTCCATTGATGTTCTGTCTTCTCAATGAAATAGAAATCTTCATCGTCGTTCTTCCAAATCAAGAAATAGACCCTGTTCTTTGTTGGTGACAAAGCTATTCCATTGCATATCTCGGGAATGTCGAACCCGACCGGATTCTCCGTCAATGACAACTTTCCACTTGCCATCTTATAGAATCTTATTCCATGTTCGATTGTGCCTATAATCATCCATGTTTCATCCTTTGAGATGACAGGTGAATCATGAGGTTCGAATGCCAACGCTTCACGTGCAAAAATCTCCGCTTTTTTTCCCGGTGGTTTTTGGCCGAAGTAAAGCTCTTTCGATTTGGGAAAGTCTGACTGAGCAAAAGACAGACTTAATCCGGCGAAAACCGTAAATATAAGACCCAGTGCAATATTATGACTTCTCATGAAACAATCTCCTGTTAAGTTATGTCTATTTATACTTCTTCCTGAACTCAGATTCGAAAATCATCACCACATGTCAATGTTCCCACTGGCCGCATAAAACTCGAAGCATGACTTAGAGCACGCTATAGGACTGGAGCACCACAAGTGGCGGGGCACCCGGCGATTTTTGTGTTTAATAAATGGAATCCGGGACAAGAGCATTAATCGGTGACCTTTTCAAAAACAATGTGAAAATCGATTCCTTCAATTTGTGTTTCCAACGAGGTGACATTTCCATGGGTGTCTAGGTCAAATTCTACTCTGATAGTTGCCCCTGAAAATTCACCTTTAAAAACATCATGAATACAATATTCCAACGGCCAAGTTAAATTTGTATTGAAATTTAATTGCAATTCACCATTCTCAACATAGACAATGGCTTT
>CAYFQZ010000110.1:0-2664 GCA_964345305.1 uncultured Ignavibacteria bacterium
GGGAATGCGGTTTCCAGCGGAGTTTACCTCTATAGGCTTCAGGTTGACGGGGATTCAGAGACCAAGAGAATGCTGCTGTTGAAGTAGGTCAATGGATTGAACGGATTAAGCGGATACTAGTGCTGGAAGAAGAGCCTAACCGAAAAGGGGGATCACGGACAGGCTGAATCGGGCCCGCTCCGGTCACGCAGTCTGATTCGGGAAGATCGGGGTCTGGCTGGAGTCTGATGCTTAAGCAGTTTCTTACATTTCCTTCTGTTGTCCGAGAACCACTCGCGGTTTGAGTGAGGTACTTCCAAACGGGTCAATGAGTTTTATGCTGTCGAGCCTGAACTCGGAATGTTCATCACCTTTACGTTTTCTCTAACCTCTCCTTATATAGAGGAAATCGCTGGCAGAGGTCCAGAACCTGCTGCTTCACCTGAGGGTACACATCTTCATCGCCCAGATTGGAGATGACCCGGTCTATCAGCCCGGCGATTGTTTCCATCTCGGGCTCTTTCATGCCTCTGGTGGTCAACGCCGGGGTGCCCATGCGTATCCCGGAGGTGACAAACGGCTTCTGAGGGTCAAAGGGGACGGTGTTCTTGTTGACCGTTATCCCGGCCTTCTCCAGGGCTTCCTCTACTACCTTACCAGTTATGTTTCTCTCGATGAAGCTGATTAACATCAGGTGCGTATCGGTGCCCCCGGATACAACGTGATGGCCCAGATTTGCCATGTTGGCGGCAAGCGCCCTGGCGTTCTTCACTATATGCCGTTGGTATTCCTTGAATGAAGGCTTCAAAGCCTCTTTGAATGCTACCGCCTTGGCCGCGATGACGTGCATCAAGGGACCGCCCTGTATGCCCGGCATGATCTCCCGATCCAGATCTTTGGCATATTTCTTCTTGCACATTATCATCCCGCCCCGGGGACCTCTCAGGGTCTTGTGGGTGGTGGTGGTCACGAAATCGGCGTGAGGTATTGGTGACTGGTGAATGCCGGCCACGATCAGCCCGGCGATGTGAGCGATATCTACCATCAGGTAGGCTCCCACGTCGTCGGCCACCTCCCTGAATCTCTTGAAATCCAGCTCACGCGGATAGGCTGATGCGCCGGCGATGATCAACTTGGGCTGGGCATGCTTGGCAATAATCATGAGTTCGTCGTAGTCTATCACCTCCGTCTCTTTCTTCACGCCGTACGCGGCCACGTTGAAGAACTTGCCGGAGAAGTTTACCGGATGCCCGTGCGTGAGATGTCCCCCATGAGAAAGGTTCATGCCCAGGATGGTATCCCCCGGCTTGAGAACCGAGAAATAGACCCCCATGTTGGCCTGTGAACCAGAGTGGGGTTGGACGTTCACGTGCTCGCAGCCAAAGAGCTCTTTGGCACGATCACGGGCTAGATTCTCCGCCCGGTCCATGAACTCACAGCCGCCATAATATCTCTTTCCCGGATAGCCTTCGGAATACTTATTGGTCATCACCGAACCGGTGGCCTCCATTATCGCTTCGGAGACGAAGTTTTCCGAGGCGATGAGCTCGAGACCATCGGCCTGTCTTTCGGTCTCGCCGTGAATTACGTCGTATATTTCCGGATCAATCTCTTTTAGCTTACTCATTCTTACGCTCCTTCGTTATAGATATCGACCGATAGGGGATCGAGATCACCAGAACCGGCTTTAAACCCGCTTCTGGCACGGTGACCCGCTGCGATCTATCCTGGAAAGTCTCTGGAATGATGCTTGGTTTGTTCGTCCACATATCGAATGGCCGCGGAAACATTCCTCCGGCTGACGGTGCACACGCTATATGCTCGGCCCCATTTAAAAAACCGGTCTTCTTCCTTGTTAATCTCATGAGACAAGAAGCCTTTCGGCTCTTCCTGCAACTTCCGCGGTGCAATGTGCCGGCTTCAGGCTAAGGATACGATGCATATGCTCCGGGTTCTTTGCCAGCACCGGACGACCTTGTTTGCCCGGACCTTCCTCTCCGCAAAGCCTGTAAGCTTTAGCCAACAAGAGCAGAAGAACGACTTCGCTCAGCAGCACTAACAGAGGGAAGAATTCAAGAATCAGCATTTTCGTGGTGGGGTGACGCGAAGGACCCACATCCCGCTGCCGCCATGCGTCGTCTCAAAACGGTTCTTCCTAGAACTCATCGGATTGCAGGAGTATATGCCAGGCAAAAACCTAAATCTCCCAGCAAAAAGATCAACCCATTACTCGCGACTGGTGATCTTATCCAGCCTTCGCGCGTGTCTTCCTCCTTCGAAATCGGTGGCCAGCCAGACGTCCATAATTTTCTTGGCCGTGGACTCAGAAACGAAACAGGAGGCCAGGGCAAGCACGTTGGCATCGTTGTGTGCTCTCGCCAGCGTGGCCATCTCGTCGTTCAGACATAGAGCTGACCTGACTCCCTTCACCTTGTTGGCCGCGATATTCATGCCATTTCCGGTCCAACAAACCAGGACGCCGAAATCGGCTTCTCCTTTGGCAACTGACTCCGCAACCTTGAAGCCGAAATCGGGGTAATCCACTGACTCGGT
This sequence comes from uncultured Ignavibacteria bacterium, assembly GCA_964345305.1. Classification (GTDB taxonomy): domain Bacteria; phylum Zixibacteria; class MSB-5A5; order MSB-5A5; family SM1-73; genus SM23-73-3. The sequence continues at coordinate 2,533 of CAYFQZ010000110.1, forward strand.
GGAGGTGGTTCCGAAATCAATTAGCTCGTGCCCTTGACCGCTCAAGTATTCCTTGAGTTTTTCCTTCAGCTCAAAGCCGCGATGATCAGCGCCAAGAGATATTTTCATAGCCATAACCTCTGTCTTTCTGGT
>CAYFQZ010000111.1:0-2033 GCA_964345305.1 uncultured Ignavibacteria bacterium
GGATAAAGGTAAACACGTGATTACGGATGATGAATTTTTTTAAAAATAAACGTCAGTAAGGTCAGTAACGCCAGTAAGTCCGATGCCGACGTCCGAATGTCAACCACGTGCACCTGAACCACAAAAAAAGCCCTCCGAAACGGCGGGCGTCTGGCATTTATGTAAATACCCCATATGCACTATTCTTCATCTTCCTCGATCTTCGATTGATCCAGATCGACCATTCGAATGTCTCCGGCATACTTCACTACGACCGGCTCCACGATCTTCAGCAGTCGATTGGTCACCTCTTTTATCCTCAGGGCACCGGTCTCGACCTTTCTCAGCTTGTCGATGGTATCCTGGTTTAAGTCTCCCGGGCTGCTCAGTATAAGCTGGACGTACCCCAGGACCGCCGCCAGTGGATTGTTTATCTCGTGGTTAATGGTGACTGCGGTTTCGACCATGGCTTTCAATCTCTCGGACTTGACCACATCCTCCTGGATTTCTCCTCCGATTCTCTCCGACCACAAGCACGCTTTGGTGACGGCCATTCCCAGCTGGTGGCTGACCGCTTCAAGCAGTTCTTCATCCTGGCTGAGGCTCTTGTAGCCCTCCACCACTCCGGCGATTGCACCCACCGTGCGGCCATCCCTCTTTATGGGATAGGAAAAGATGCTGTGCGGCCCGTCGCTGTCAAAGGTGGCGTAGATGGACTCCATGCGAATCTGCTGTTTCATGGCCTGCAGCACTCGCGCATCGAAGTCGCGCAGGATCTTCACCTTGTCTATGGCTCCGGAAGCCACCTGGCTGGTGACCTTTTTGGTCTTCTCGTCCCACACGGTGGCTGAAGCACACTGCAGTTGGAGAATCTCGAGAAGCCCGTCCAGCGCCGCCTGGAGTATCTGGTTGATCTCCGCCGAGGAGTTGGCTTTCTGCGCCAGGTCTTTCAGGAGCCGAAACTTCTTGTATTCTACGCTCTTGTCCATATCCTGAGCCTCATCTCCTTTGGCTTTCACGATTCCCTATTCTTTGCGCCTCTGGGGGTTGGCCGGAAACAGAAAGGCCATTGCCAGCACAGCGGCGACCAGAACCACCGTCACCAAAGCACCCCAATTCTGTTCCATCGCTCCTCCCCTGTTATTCGCTAGTTTGCCTCTCCTTGGCTCCACGTTTCATCAGACGGAAAGAGCAAAATATATGCCGCAGGTCGCCTGTTTCCTTGTGGGAGGGCGGGGCCAGAGGTCCGAATCCAGCCTCGCCCCGCAATCCCGAAACCTCAACTCATCCCAAAGGTTATGGGTTCTCACACAACGGGTATGCATATATTATCACAAAATGCAGCCCGGAGGTCAAGTCGAATCGTCTCATCCTGTGCAATCTTGTTCACACAAACTGCAAGCTGGCAGGGGCGATTCATGAACTGCCTCCGGACGGTCATCGAACTCTGTGACAGCGCCGTTGCTGGCCTGCCAGCGCAGAGGGCACTACGCGAGTGGTTCAAGGGGCGATTATCGCAAGGGCTCCGGGATGCATTCTAAGTGGCGATCAAGGCGAAACTTCTTGAGATCTCTCGGAACAGGAGAGTTCTTCATCTTGCGATAGGAATGACTAAACTAAACCCCAGACGCGGGACCAGCCCCGTACGGTCCTTGGACCACTTCCGCCTCGAGGATGGGATGTGCCTTGATTCGGTTCGAGATCGGCAATCGGGAAGATCAGTCCGAAGCAAACTGCTAAATTGAATGTAATATTAGAGTTATGTGGAGGCCTGGTTAAAAGTCTGAGTAAGCCACGGGATTGTCGACGAGCGACTCAGTGTGTGAAAACTGTGCAGATTTTTATTGACTGTCGGAATGTTTGTGTTATATTAAGGTGGCTGTTTTTTCAAGGGGGAGTAAACCCTCCTACAAATAGGAACTTGATGAGAGACTCAATCAATCGGCCCAAAATCCATTTATCGTAGCTGCGGGAGGAGAAAATGAGGCGAGCCATATTGATCCTGGTCTTGTCGATGTGCATATCTTACGTATTCCTGACCGGTTTAAGTGTTG
>CAYFQZ010000112.1:0-9249 GCA_964345305.1 uncultured Ignavibacteria bacterium
AGTCATTCAACATGAATCTTCCCACCACCGTATCGGTGCCCGAACTCGTAGCCACGATGTTTCCACCCTCGAAGAACACTTCATGTACCGTATCCGGGAACGTGCCCACGTCCGAAACCCGAATTTCACCGTTGGCATTGGCATACACCCGCCAGACCCCGTTGTCTATCGTGTGGTAGGTCTCGGTGTCAACCGGGCATTCATAATAGTCGTCGATATCGATGGGCGGATCGTAACGCGGACTTATTGCGTGCACGGTGAGGTAGTAGCTGGTTCCTCCTCCTTCATCCGTCTCAAGGATGACGTTGCCCGCTATGAAACCTGACCCGCTCACCGAGCCGGTGATGCTTACCGAGTCTCCGGGCGGAAGGGTTCCGCTCGCAGACATGGCGATTGAGGGGTCATCAGTGCTGAGATCATAGGTAATCTCGAGGCCGCCAATATTGAGTATGGTCATGCTCAGCGTTCTGGAACCACCGTTTGGAATCTTGATGGGAGGATGGTGCCAACTGACCGGCTCGTCGATCCTATATGCCACTTGGCGGCGAAGCGTTGCATCCCATGCAGAGAGGTGCAAGTAGATCACCGGGTTGTCCTGCCACACGCTGCCTTCATCCTGCCCCGAGAGCGCTGTCCCGGGGTGTCGGTCGCATATATATTGTATGTGAAGATCACCGTCATGCATGTTCCGCGCCAACGAAGACCAGTGTTCGCTTAGGCACTCCCCGGGTGCACAGCCAGGGGTCCTGGTATTGGTCAGGTTGAACCGCTGCCCCCAGGTGGCTCCGCCGTCGAAGCTGGCACAGCCGTATATCTCGCCGTTGGTATAGTCCGCGTCGGAATTATCCTGCGGGGTCGTGGTATCAAACTGAGTCCAGATTGTGTATAAGAAAACAGAGTCTCCTCCGGGGTGAAATACCGGGTCTTGCGCAGATATGCTCATCTTGGCTATATTGGCATTGTGCGCTCCAGGATCAGTACCGCCCCAGACGGCCCCGGCTATTTGGCTTATGCCCGCCTCCTTGCTCCAGTGGTACAGGCGCGCCACACCCGGGTGGTAATAACCCGGCTCGGCAAAGCCAACAGTCACCCACACCACGTGAAGGCTGTCCTGATAGTCGTAACATGCACTGACGTCACCGCGGGCCCGCCTCTCTTCAGGGTAACCGCACCCATAGTTTGTAATCTCGAACTCGGGAGGAGGCCACAAACTGCCATCGATCCATTCGTCACCATTGCTCATCGATTCGATGAAGCAGACATCCGAAAGGTAATCGCAGCTTCGATCACAGGTGGGTCTCAGAAACACGAGCGCCACTCGCTGAGAGACAGGAGAAACTGCCACCATCGGTGTGCTGGTGCAGGAGGAGTCGAAATGGCTGATGAGGTTGCTTGGATCCGAGTAATTGGTGTTGGCTGTCAGCCTGTATGTTCTGGTAGACCCGTCAACGTAGGACTCGCATATCAGGGTATCGTCCGTCTCCAAATAGCAGCGCTCATATCCCAACATGTATGGCCCTCCGCAGGCGGTGTTCATTTCGGTCATCACCACATGGATGTAATCTCTTTGTTCGGCGGGATCATACAGGGCATCTACTTTGGGCCATCCTCCGGCCTCTCCAGAAGGAGAGTTGAGGATGGAATCCGCCAGGTCCCACAGGAGCCCGAATCCCCCGCTGCAAAGAGAATCTTCAATGCCCAACATGGCGTAGGTAACCGGGTCTCCCATCTGGCCGGCGTTACGGTGATAAGCTACTACGGACCTTCCGTCGTGCAGGCGAGTCTGGTTGCTGTATCCAGCGCTCTTTGCCACTCCCCCATCCACGTGCACCTGACCGACGAAAAGGTTGAGGTTATCCTTGCAGTTCGCATCTACGTACCGATAATACTCACCACCGTACGGCCCATTCAAAAACATCCAGGAGAAGTGCCTGAATCCGCCTGAGGTCACGGATATCATCCGGCCAATGGAGCCGTTCTGCTGGAAATCGTACCAGGTATGCCCGATCTGATCGTGTTGTACTATGCTTCCCGCTTCCGGGCTTATGTCATCGCAGGTCGTCTGATAAAATGTCCCCGGCAGCGGATACCTGCCCGGCACCCGCCGATGGTCGCCCGGTGAACCGGATTTGGGGCATGGCGGCCCCTTGCCATCCACGATCTCCTCTTCGTAGATGCTCCTCCTTTGTGGCTGCTGCCATGCCTTGCCACCGAAGCCTTCGGCTGCAAATACCACCAGAGCCAGACAAGCGAGTGGCAGGATCATTAAACCTCTCTTCTTCATCTTTACCTCCTTATTTCATTCAATCGGAACCACTCCTTGTCCTCCCAACTTTACCATATGCCTGCACACTCGGGCGGATGGCCAGCCTTGAAAAGATAATTGAGCAGGACCACCGCGTCACCGATGTCAACGATTCCATCGCTGCTGGTGTCCGCACGATTCAGGGGGCAGCGTGGAGGAGTCGTGCCCTTGAACAGATAAGTGAGCAACTTGACCACGTCGCCAAGATCGACAACGTGATCGCCGATCACATCACCACAGAGAATCGGAAAACCGTAATAATAGCCCTGCGTCACCATTGCGCGCGCCGTGTCCACCAAGGCCTGCAGTTCAAATAGTCCATTGGGCGTCGCAACCTCAACCACCACGAAGGAGACCTCTGCGTCAGGGTCGTTCCCGGCAGGAATGTGCTTAGCAACTAAGACCTGGGAACGATCAACCAGCGAGTCAATGTCCTGAACTGTATGTCCTGCGCTTGCACACAGATCATAAAGCTCCTCATCATCCCAGCCCCAGGGGGCCTGAGGATAAAGATATGTGTTGTTCTTGACATTGTGAGCGGCATAAGGAACGTAGTTGGCAGGTTCACCTTCAGGATCAGCCAGAGCCATGCCGGCAAAGTAGTTGCTATACTCCGGATGCTCCTCGACTCTGCCCCAACCCTGCTGCCAGGCAATGTGATTCACATCGTCATATCCAGCCAGGTTACGGGCGCTCTCATCTCCCAGCGTGTCCCAGGGACAGTCTATGTCCATGCCTATGCCTACATAAGTGTCTTCATGTCCAGCATAAGGACCTTGGGGCGGATCAGCCTCCGGCCACCAGGTCGGCGGATCGTGTCGCTTCACCGTGATGTACTTGATCACTATGACCCTATCCCCCATCTCGCAGACCTTGATCTGCTTGGACCACTCCCACCAATACCAAAAGCAGTGGTAATTGGACGGAGGATAAGACGGATAGCTAATAAAAATGTCCTTGGTATAAACGACCCAACAATCATAATCGTCTTCGCATTCGCACCAGTCGGTGTAGAGCTTATCCCGAACTCCGGCCCGCCAGTCGTTGTCTCCCATATAGCGGCCTACAACTTTGTTTCCGTCTATGCTGGTTGCTACAATTGAACCGCCTTGCATGAAAACCTCATGCACCGTACCGGGGTAAGAAGAGATATCATGAACCCACTCTACGGAGTTTGCATTTACATATACCCTGGCTCCGCTCGTCTCGACCGTGTCATAGGTTTCCGGATCAATCGGACACTCGTAATAGTCCTCAGCTACAATCGCATGAACCGGAATAGGGTGGTACTCATAACCAAGTGTAAGCGTCACCGTACTCTGTATGAAGGTGCCCTCGCACTCACCACCACCCTCAATGGTGCCGTTTATGGTGACCGATTGCCCAGGAGGAAGAACACCCTGCGCGCCTATCTGAACGCAGGGATGATCGCTGTTTACGCTGTAGGCTATCTCCGGACATCCCGGGTAGTTGGTAATTTGGATGGTCAGGTTTCTGGAACCGCCGGGCGCAACCTTAAGAGGCGGCCTGTGCCAGCTGGGGGGCTCAATCAAGGTGTAATCCGGCGGATGCTGACAGCCGCCTATCTCCCACTCGCTGAGGTGCAAGTACATCACCGGGTTGTCGACCCACATGCTGCCATCATCCTGTCCGGGGAGTGCCGTGCCGGGATGCCTGTCGCAAATGTACTGGATATGCAAACCCCCGTCATACATATTGTGGGCCATAGACGACCAGTGTTCGCTCACACAGTTGCCCGGAGTGCACCCTGGAGTCCAGGTGCGAGTCAGGTTGAATGACCGGCCCCAGGTGTATCCCCCGTCCGCACTTCCGCAGGCATAGATATCTCCGTTGGTATACCCAGCGTCACAGTTGTGCCCGCTGTCAAACTGAGTATATGTACAGAAAAGATAAACCGAATCGGGGTAGCCTCCCGGATGATAAATGGGATCCATTGCCGAGATGCTCATCTTGGCTATATTGGCATTGTGCGATCCGGGATCGGTGCCGGGCCAGATAGCACTGGTGATCCATGCCACGCCGCTGCTTTTGCTCCAGTGCCACAGCCGCGCGATTCCAGGCTGCAGATACGACGGTTCGGGGAAACCAACCGTGGACCACACAATGTGCAAGCTGTCGTTGTAGTCATAACACGCATTCAAATCAGAGTAAGCCCGGTACTCCTCAGGCCAGCCGCATCCATAATTGGTAAGGTTAGTCGGCGAAGGAGGCCAACTGCTTCCGTCAACCCAGTCATCGCCGTTCGTCATGCTCTCTATAAGAGCGATGTCACCCAAGTACTCGCAGCTCTTGTCGCAGGCGCCCTGGATGTATGCAATCGCAACCCTCTGAGAGACCGGTGAAACTATAGGCACAGGGGTGATGCTGCAGGAGGAATCGAAGTGAGAAACCAGGTTACAAGGGTCCGAGCAGTTGGTGTTGGCGCACAGAGCGTAGGTCTGAGTTGATCCATTCACATAAGCCTGACAGTACAGCGTGTCTGGATCTTCTCCTGGATAGCACCTCTGGTAGGCAATCATAACCGGGACACCACCCGCCGTGTTACCCTCTGTCATCACTATGTGAATGTAATCCATTTGCGTTCCTTCATCGTATTTAACCTCCGCCTTCGGATACATGCCGTTCTCTCCAGACGGCTCGTAAAGGATGGAATCTGGGATATCCCAGTGTCGGTTGAACTGATCGCTGCACAAATCGTCTGCGATGCTCAGCATCGAGTGGGCAACAACGTCACCAAGCTGACCGGCTGTACGGTGGTAGATCACCACTGATCTTCCGTCATGCAGATGAGTCTGGTTGCTGTAACCCGCATTCTTGTATTGCCCTCCATACACGTGCACCTGGCCCAGGTACTCGTTGAGTGGGTCCTTGCAGTTGCCGTCCACGTAACGGTAGTATGGTGCACCGTATGGGCCGTCCGTGAACATCCAAGAGAAGTGACGATAACCATCAGAAGTCACCGAGATCATCCGACCCATGGAGCCGTTCTTCTGGAAATCGTACCAGGTGTGGCCGATCTGATCGTGCTGGATGATGAACTGCTGGCCGATTTCGGGATTGATGTCCGCGCAGGTCAGATCATATTGTCTGCCGGGCACGGGATACTTGGAGATGCCTCGCAGCTGAGCGGGATAGAACTGATCGTCGGTACCATCCAAACGAACATCCTCGGAGATATGCCTCCTCTTGAACTTCTTCTCGGAGGTGGCACAGGCGCCAACTTGCGCTAAGGTCGTGAGCGCTGAGCAGAGGAGCAGCGAAAGGGTTAGCACTCTTATCCTCATCTTCTCCTCCTCTCAAAGAAGGGCTGAGAGCCAAGCTTTCATGTTACTTGTCTTCGGATCACGAGGGCGAAAACCAGTCGATCTCTGGATACCTAATCTTCTCGATTCTCCCGCGCAAGAAAGGCCGCTGAGAACAAGTGCTTTGGAATACAATACTCTAAGGGTAGGATGAAACAGGAGAATCGGTCTCCAGACTCTCCCTCTGTGGTGCGTCTACTCATGAGACAAGAGTCCCTCAACCCCTCGGTAAATTAGCAATGCCCCTTCCCTATTATAATAGCTTGCCTCTAAGTAAATGTCAAGGACAAAATGCGGCTTTTGCAGTTGTTTTCTCAGGGCTGGATGAATCACTGAGGATGTGTTTCCCGTTCTCTAACTTCAGTCGAGTCAGAACGATACGGGGAGTGCTCAGGATGAATGGAACTTGGCAGTCTTTAGTTGTCCGGGCTGAAGGAATTTCGCCGATGGGAAGGGTGTTGCGATCGAGGGCAAACAGACGAACCTGGGACTTTACTTTAGTATTGTTTTGCCTTTTCTTCACCGGAGATGACTCGAAGCCCGCCGAGAGTGAGAGCCTCCATCTCATCTTCACCAGGAAACACCAGCACAGGAGAGATGAACTCAACCTTGCGCGTTATCGCCCCGGTCAGTCTTTTCGAGTTGGCGATTCCACCGGTCAGCACGATGGCGTCGACCTGGCCATTCAGGGTGGTGGCCATGGCGCCTATCTCCTTGGCGATCTGATAAACCATGGCATCATAGACGAGCTTGGCCTTCTCATCGCCGTCTTCGATTCTTCTCTCCACCTCCTGGACGTCATCGATTCCCAGGTGCGCCAGGAGTCCTCCCTTCTTGGTGAGAAGCTGTATCATCTCCTTCTGAGTGTATTGCCCGGAGTAACATAGTTTGGCCAGACCGGTCACCGGCAGCGCGCCCACTCTCTGGGGGGAAAACGGCCCCATGTCGTTGGCGTTGTTCACGTCGATCTGTCTTCCCCTGCGATGAGAGCTGACGCTTATGCCTGAACCGAGATGGACAACGATCACGTTCAGCTCTTGGTACTTCTTGCCCAATCTCTTGGCCGCCTTTCTTGCTACCATCTTCTGGTTCAAGGCGTGAGAAAGGCTCTTCCGTTCTATCTGCGGTAATCCGGAGATACGAGCTTCGGGTATGAACTCGTCGACGGATACCGGATCGACTATGAAGGCGGGAACGTCCGTCCCTTTCACCAGCCCGTGGGCAATCAAGGCTCCCAGGTTGGAAGGGTGGTCAGCCTGGACATTACCTGATCTGATGTCGGAAAGCATCTTATCGCTCACCCGATACGTGCCGCTTTCCAGGGCTTTGAACGGTCCACCTCTTCCTACCACGGCGGCAAGGTCAATTACCTTAACCTCATTACGTTCGAGGAACTTCGAAACCAGGTCTCTTCTGTAATCAAGCTGGTTCAGAGTGCCTTTGAAGGAAGAAAGATCTTCGGCGGAATGCCGAATCGTCTTTACCTTCACCGGCGTTTCGCCTAAGTACAGAGCCACCTTGGTGGAGGTGGCTCCGGGATTAATGCTCAGTATCTTGTATTGATCTGGCATCTTCCCTGCTTTCCGAGTATGCAGATTGACCACTCAAAACGAAGGCGGGATCTGTCTACTGTCTACCCTCTACCGTCTCTTGTTTACCGGCAGTCGCAGCTGCCGCTGTCCGGTGTGCCCTGTTTGAAGCTCTTGACCCGCCTGATTCTCTCTTCGGCCAAAAGCGTTGCTGCTTTGTTTGGAGGTATATTCTCCTTTTCCGATCTGTCCAGGACCTTGTAGAGTATGTCGTAAATTCCCGTGGCCCGCTTTATGGCCCTCTCTTGACCGTGGCCTTCGAGTTCGTTCACCACGTTGATCAGACCGCCTGCTCCTATTACGAAATCCGGTGCGTAAAGGATTCTTTTCTTGTGCAGGACGTCCCCATGCCGATCATGGGCAAGTTGGTTATTAGCCGCGCCGGCCACGATCTTCACCTTCAGCCTGCCGATGGTTTCGTTGTTGATCACGCCGCCCAGGGCATTGGGTGAGAATATGTCGGCTTCGACGTCATATATTTGATCTGCTGAGACCTCCTTGGCGCCGAGTTTTTCCTTGGCCGCACTGACCTTGGTCTGATCAGTATCAGCCACGATCAACTTGCACTTGGCTTTGAAAAGCAACTCAGCCAGAGCGTAACCGACATTGCCCAGCCCTTGAACGGCGACGGTCAGCCCCTTCAGTGATCTTCTACCAAAGAGTTTCTCGGCGCAGGCCTCAAGGCCACTCTCCAGCCCGATGGCGGTGACCGGCCCCGGGTCTCCTCCCCCACCCAGGGCCTGCGAGAGGCCGGTGACGTGCTGGGTCTCGTACCTGACGGTCTCCATGTCCTCCACAGTAGTTCCCACGTCCTCGGCGGTGATGTATCTGCCGTTCAGACTCTCCACAAATCGCCCGAAGGATCTCAGCACCACTTCATTCTTGTCCTTCGCCGGGTCTCCGATGATCACGGCTTGCCCTCCGCCCAGGTTGATGCCGGCTGCAGCGGCCTTGTAGGTCATGCTCTTGGAGAGTAGAAGTACGTCCCCTAGAGCCTCCTGTTCGGATTTGTAAGGATGCATCCTCACCCCGCCGATGGCGGGGCCCAGCGTAGTATCGTGGATGGCGATGATGGATCTCAGACCGGCGACCCTGTCCGACCAGAGAACCACCTGTTCATGCTCTCCGTGAGCCAACGATTTGAATATCTCCAAATCCTTCCTCCGAGAGATTGACTTAATAGGGAGTGCTCGGCCTCACCCGATCGCGATGAGCATTCAGGTTTCGGTCAAGCTGGAGCTCGACACTCCGGAATTCCTACCAGTTTGGCTTTCTCTTCTCTAGGAACGCAGACATCCCCTCCCTGGCTTCTCCGCTCTTGAAGCACTCGCCGAAATCCCGGCTTTCGTAGGCGCTGCCCTCATCCAGGCGCGTCTCGATACCTTCGCTGATCACTTTCTTTGCCAGTTTGACGGCTGTCGGTCCTTTGGATGCGATCTTGCCGGCCATCTCCATGCAGGCATCCATGAGCTGATCCGCCGGGACAACCTGGTTGACCAAGCCGATGGAATGAGCTGTCTGGGCATCGACCATATCAGCCGTGAAGATGAGCTCCTTTGCCTTTGCGGCGCCCACCAGTCTGGACAGCCTCTGGGTGCCGGCGAAACCGGGGATAACCCCCAGATTGACCTCCGGCTGGCCCAGTTTAGCTTTGTCCGAGGCAACCCGAATGTCACAAGCCATAGCCAGCTCACATCCTCCGCCCAGGGCAAAACCATTGACCGCGGCGATCACCGGCTTTGGCGTCTTGGCGACAAGATCAAAGACCTTCTGGCCCTTCATGGAGAAATCTCGGGCTTGGTCGCCAGACATGTCTTTCATCTCGGCTATATCAGCGCCTGCCACAAAAGCTTTCCCCTCGCCGGTGATGATGATCGCCTTTACCTGGTCGGATTCTCCCAGTTGAGTAAAAGCCCCATTCAGCTCATCCAGCGTCTCTGAATTCAGAGCGTTCATGGCAGCAGGGCGATTCATCTTCACCACGCCGATATTGTTTTTGATCTCCAATACAATATTTTTGAACTCCATCCCG
>CAYFQZ010000113.1:0-2836 GCA_964345305.1 uncultured Ignavibacteria bacterium
GGTACCACTTGGTGATGTTGGTGGTCTTTATCATCGGTGCGACTCCGTTCTGCATGGAAAGCTCCTCGGAGCTCTCCGCTCGCTTTTCTGCATTTAGCTTCTGCTCATTCATATCTCAACGTCTCCACTGGATTGGTTAGGGCGGCCTTGACCGCCTGAAAACTTACCGTAAAAAGGGCAATCAGTAGTGCTATAGCGCCGGCTATGATAAATGTCTCCCAGCCGATGTCTACCCGGTAGGCGAAATTCTGCAGCCACCGGTTCATAGCATAATAGGCGAGGGGCCAGGCCAAAAGGTTGGCCAGCGCAACCAGCAATATGAACTCTTTGGTGAGCAAGGCGAATAAACTGGATACCGAAGCACCCAGCACTTTTCTTATACCTACCTCCTTGGTTCGTCGTTCTGCGCTGTAAGCAGCCAGTCCGAAAAGACCCAGGCAAGAAAGCAGGATGGCTAAGAGGCTGCCGTATTGCAGGAGGGTGCCCATACGCTGCTCTGAACTGTACAGGGCATTGAGCCTATCATCAAGGAAGCTGACTTCGCAGGGATCGTCGGGAACGAACTTCCTCGCCGTTGCCTCAATATGACGCAACGCTGCCGCTAGGTCATCCGATCTCACCCTGATATAGAGGAGGCCACCTGCTTCAGTTACTCTCAGCGCATAAGGTCTGATTTGGGTGTGAAAGGACTCGGTATGAAAATCCTGAACCACCCCGATGATCTTACCCTCGATTGGGTCTCCCAAAGGGACGGTGATCCTTTGTCCCACCGGATCATCCATTCCCATGGCCTTGACCGCGGCCTGGTTGACAACGAAGGCATCGGATTTGTCGGAGGGAATCTCTTCTGAGAAAAACCTGCCCTCGGACATCTCGATTCGGAGAGTTTTAAGAAAGTCATAATCGACCCAATTGAGCCCCATATCGAATATCTGGTCGGGCTGCATGCCCACCCACTCTACACCGGCAGAAGCGTTCCAGCTTTCAAGACCGTTGGCCGCCGCGGTAGCGCTCAGGATATTGGGATTCTGCACCAATTCGTTCTTCAAGGCGGCAGACGTACGCGCAAGCTCACCCTGGGTCCGCAGGACCACGACGGACTCCTGATCTAATCCCAGGTCCTTGCTGCCGATGTACTTGAGCTGGTTGAAGATGACGATCACACAAACAATGAAGAATATGGAAATGGCGAACTGAGCAATCACCAGAACCCTTCTCATAGAGAATCCAGACATCATCGCTGAGGTCTTTGTGGTCCGGTATCCTGGGAGAGAAATCGCAAAGAACCGTCGACCGAGCAGAGTAACGGGACGAAAAGAGGAGAGAAAAAGCGCAGGATAGCTGCCGGCGACGATGCCTGTCAGCAGCGCGATCCCGATCAGACCCAGTATGATAATTCCGGAGTAGTCCAGATCCAGATGTTTCCCCAGCACGGAGTTCATCGGGGAAAGCAATAGTTCTACCATCATGACGGCCAAAAGAAGCGCCACCAGTGATATCAGCATGGATTCACATAGAAACTGTTTGATCAGCTGCATACGACTTGATCCGACGGCGACTCTTATCCCGATCTCCTTGAGTCGTTTCTCGGAGCGAGCAGTAGACAGATTCATGAAATTGATGCAGGCTACCAGCAGAATGATAAAGACCAGAATGCTGAAGATGACCACGTAGGTAATCCTTCCACCTCCCCCCAGAGCGTAGAGGTGAATCCCTTTGAGTGGTTGGAGGTAAAGGTAGTTTTCCCAGGTGGGATTACGTTCGTTCAATACTCCGGAGATCTTCTCACTGACTTCCTCATGCGAGCTGTTCTTGTCCAACAGCACATATGCGGTGAGACTCTTGACGTCCCATCTTTTCATGCCGGGTGGAGCTATGGCATAAGGAATCAGAAAATCGAATTGGATATGTGAGTTAGGGGGAAGATCCTCCAGGACTCCGCAAACGGTCAAGTCAACCGCGCCTTCGATGGTAATCGCCTTTCCCACAACGTCGGTATGGCCGCCAAACATCCTCTTGGCCAAATCCTTTGTGATGACCACCGAGAGAGGCTCGGAAAGAGCGGTTTTCGGGTCACCTTGAACAAAGGGGAAGCTGAACATCTCGAAAAACGAAGGATCAACAAAGCTTCCCGCGCAAAAGAGGCCGTTTCCCTCGAAGGACAGCTTCATTCTGGAGTGTCTGCAGAAGACGGTCGAGTTGACTATCTCAGGATACTCGTCCTTCAGATAAGCGGCAAGAGGGCCGGGCACAAACTCGCCGCGAAATCTCTCCGCATCAGCTGAAAACGCGACTCTATGGAGTTGGTCGGCATTTTCGTGAAACCTGTCGTAACTCAATTCATCTTGAACCCACAGCAGAATGAGAATGCAGACCGCCATGCCCACCGCCAGCCCGATGATGCTGATAGACGAGAAGCCCACGTGTCTTTGCATATTTCTGAGGGCAACCTTAAGGTAGTTGTTGAACATGACTCTTCTCCTTCACCGATCTCCGAATCAAGGAAACCTATCATTCATATCTCAGTGTCTTCACTGGATCAGTCAAGGCAGCCTTGACTGCCTGGAAGCTCACAGTTATTAGCGTAATCAACAGTGCCAGAATGCCTCCCGTCAAGAAGACCCACCAGCCCAGGCTGGTTCGGTAGGCGAAATGCTCAAGCCATCTGTTCATGGCGAGATATGCGATAGGGGATGCGATCAGAATCGCCACCACGACGAGTACGACAAACTCCCTGGACATCATTCGAACTATACTGGTCACTGTGGCACCCAGCACCTTTCGTATTCCTATTTCCTTGGTGCGCTGTTCTGCCATGAATGATGCCAGACCGAAC
>CAYFQZ010000114.1:0-2822 GCA_964345305.1 uncultured Ignavibacteria bacterium
ATTGTCATCAAATAACACACTGGGTATTTCTCCAGGAATGCCGCCGGCGTATTCGATCGCGACGAAGAAGGGCTCATACAAACAAACCGTGTCCGGCAGATCTATTAAGGTAAGGCCGGGGTAAAACTGGTCAACTGTGACTGGATCAGACAAAAATACCTTCGTGCCCGGCCCATCGCAGGGCTGCTGGCATTCCAGGTAGATGCCCACGCGAACGTCCAGGCTGCCTGCTCCGGCGAAATCGTAAAGCGCCACCTCCACGTCGTTGACTCTGTAGGGATAGACCGGAGATGTACAGTACTCTTCGGGATCATAGTACTTGGCTACCTTGTCATCGACGTTCCACGATCCGAAGTACGAAGCTGCAACGCCGGAACCCTGGGTCATGCTGCACTCGTTGCCAGGATCGCACAAAGGCTCGTTGCAGATGCCCACGCAGCTCATCATGAGCCAGCCGGGAACGGGCGGACCCCAGAAGTCCCACCACTCGATCCAACCATAATTCTGGTACTCGTTCCACTGATAGCAGGTATCCACCGGAGGAGCATTGTCGAAGAGCACGCATGGGATGGTGCCTGTGTTTCCGCTGTTGTACTCCACAGCCAGGAAGAAATCGCCTTCCAGGCAGACATTTATAGGAGTGGAGACAGACGCCACCTGAGGATAGAAATCGGTGATGGTGGCTCCAAAGGAGTATATCTCGCTCCCCGGACCGCTGCAGATATCGCCGGCCTCATAGAAGTGGAATATGACGTCCACGCTGCCGACTCCCGCATCGTCGAAGAAAGCAGCCTTCACGGCGGTTATGTTTAGAGGATAGATCTCAGGGCACTGTGTGCAGATAGCCGTTGGGTCAAAATAAACGGCATTTTGATCGCCGATGCTCCAGCCGCTGAAGTAAGAGTGCGCAACTCCGCTGTGATACTGCAGCAGGCACTCCTCGGGAGGAACCTCGCAGTCGTTCTGCGGGTTGGTGTAGCCGGTGGACCAGAGGAGCATCTCGCCAGGCCAGTTGTAGTCCACAACCATATCTTCCCAGTAGCCCTGATAATCGTTGTAGCTGCGGCACACGTCTGTCGGGTCATCCTCGGCAACGCAGTCGGCTCCGGTAGTATAGAGCTCGTCCAAGATGAAGATGCCAGCGAAGTAGGGTGCGCTAACGCAGCACTGCTCGCCAAGCGGCAGACTCACCACCCAGTGGCCGCTGTCTGGAAGAATGACCTCATACACGGGGGTCTGGCACAGGATAGCAGCGGGAACGGCACAGTTCGGATCCGTAAGATCCGCATCGAATACGTAGCCCTGCACATCGAACTCCATGGCATGCTCACTCTGGATGTCGAAACCGACTTGGGTGACCTCGAAAGGCCAAAGGTCAGTGCAGCCGAACTCTCCGGGATCTTGATAATTAGCATACCACTCCCAGCCATAAAACCAGTTATCGATGGCCCACATCGGCGTCCCGTAAAGATCGCAGAAGTCCTTGGTGTGCTGAAACGGTGCAGCCTGAAGCTCGACTCCGGGGGAAACCGAAGCAGTGCTGGCAGAACCCTTTGCCGATCGCTCAGGGAAAACGCTGGAGGGATTCTGTTTTTCGCCAAGCACGCCCTTGGGCATAGGGACTGCCTGCTGCGTCTCGGCGATGTTCGGCCTTACGAAGACTTCAAACGTCTTTCTGTGAGGGGCCTTATGGGCAGCAATAAGCAAGCTGAAGTTGATCAGGATTGCGGCCAGCGCCGTCACAATCACCAGAAGTCTCTTGCTCATTCTTCATCTCCTTGTTTCCGGGCTTGAGTTTTCGACTTTTCCTTAGTTTTCCAATCCGACGACAGTGCTTCCTGTCGGAGCATCCCCCGGCTGAGAGCGGTGCCGGTCTGCGCGCATGGGCTGAACACAAAATCCCTGAGGTCATTGAGCCGCAGGCCACACAGAAATCAGACAAGCTACCCCTTCCAGGATTCAACATCCCACCTGAGTTTCTCAGCTTTCAAGGTCTACTATTTATATAGTAACCGTCTTCTATAGATTGTCAAGTGAAAAAAGTGGTATATCTACTTATCCAATGGAGTGTGCCATACAGTGCGCGGTCTGGGCGACGCCCGGCGAAAAAAAAGCCCCGACCTGGATCGATACCGGGTCGTGGCCCAAACACCGTCTTGGTTTGAAATGAATGGGTTCCTCAAAGGTTAGCCGGATAGACGGGCTAATTGATCCTCTCCGTCTCGGGATACGTTATGGTAATGGTAACGGGATCTGGTCTAGGCATTCGGGTTCCCGGTCCATCACGGCTATCATGGCCCACCAGCTGGACATTGATGTGCCTATGCTCAGATTGAGCTGGCGCGGTTGAAGGCCCGCCCATACGTAGTTAAAAAAATCACCCTCGCCGGTTGAGGCGAGGGTGATTTTGTTGTCCGTCAGTTCTGGTCGATCACACTACCAGTTCGGATTCAGGAACAGGCTCTTCCACTCGCCCTGTCTGCCCCAGAATTGCGGGATGAAGCGCACGTAATCCACTGGCGGAGGCCCGCCCTTGTAAATGTAGTTTAGCAGGTAGACGATATCCTGCACGTCCACATTATTCTTGGGACAATCTGTGTCGAGCGGACCGCCGTAAGGACCCTTGCCGTCCACATTGCCTTGATCGACAAACGGCAGCGGTGCAGATTTGGGACTGCTGGACGAAGGGAATATGTAGTTGATCAGGTAGACTAAGTCGCTCACGTCCAGAGTAGGCAGCTCCAGAGTATCGGAAGCGTCCACGTCTCCCCTGTAGAATCCGACGTACCTCAAGATTCTATGCCACCACTGTTCCCAGGTGA
>CAYFQZ010000115.1:0-2646 GCA_964345305.1 uncultured Ignavibacteria bacterium
GACAAGGTCCTCCAGTTCCCACTCCCCCGGCTCCAGATTTATGTTGGTCATCCTGATCAGGGGTATGCGGTTCCAGCCGTCCGCTCGCATGGTGCCGTTACTCTGCTGCTTCACCACCGAGGCCGTCTCCCGGGAGGTCTGGTATCCCACGAACAGACCGTCTTTTATCAGGTATGCCCGCTGGGCTTTTACGCCTTCGTCATCGTATCCGAAGCTTCCTAATCCTCCTGCTACCGTGGCATCGGCAACTATGGTGACTTTGTCCGAGCCGTATTCAAGCTTTTTAAGCTTGTCCAGGCTCATGAAGCTGCCGCCGGCTAAGCTCACCTCCGTTCCCAGGACCCGATCCAGTTCGGAGGGATGCCCGCACGATTCGTGAACCTGAAGTGCCATCTGGTTGCCGGAGATGATGATGGTCGTCTCCATTTCGGGCAGGGGCGGCGCCGAAAGCAGGGCCACCGCCTCCTCCCTGACCCTTTCGGCATGATCCGCAAGCTTCAGCTCGTCCACGAACTCGTAACCTCTGGAGGCGAAGTCCCCGTTGAACGAGTTGGGATAGGAGCGTCTCTGGGCGTCGGACCCCTCCACTGCGGTGGCCACGATTCCGGCCCCGCTGTGCACAATGGACTGCTCTATGAAGGCCCCTTCGGTGGAAGCGAAGAGTTTGTTCGTTCTGAAGAACTGCATGGAGCCTTCGGCCACCTTGATCTTCGGATTCTTCCGGATTACGGAACAGGCATCCAGAAGAACGCCGATCTTCTTGTCCATGGCGACTTCGAACGGATCTATCTGGTATGAACTCCGGTAGCTATCCTTGTATATCTCTGTGTCTGTGAGCCTGACATCTTTATTCTTGGTGAGGGCAGACGCCCTGGCTATGTCGATAGCATTCTGCGCCACCCTTTTCATCTCATCCAGGCTCACCAGCGAGCTGGCGGCAAAGCCCCAGGCCCCGTTCACGATGACCCTGATGCCGAAGCCCTGGTCGTCGGTGCGGGACAAAGCCTCCACGTTTCTGTTCTTCACCTTGATGTCCTCCGCGCTGGACCGCAGGTGCCGGATGTCCCCGTACTCCACCTTCTTTTTCAGAAAGTCAATAAGCTCTTTTATGCCGTCTTTCAAGATTTCCTCCTTTCGTCCGGTTGCGCTCGGGATCCCAATCTACAGCCTCGAAATTTCTAAACTACCCCTCACTACACCCTTTGTCAAGCACAATAACACGTGACCTTAGGAAGCCACAACGTGCGCACAGCGCTCGCCCGGCTGCGAACGGGATACGTCCTTCCGACGGAGTCAAGATGAGCCGTTAGGGGTGCGGTCGGCGCAGAGGATGAAAAAAGCCCCCTTCCCAAACTGCTGCAGAAGGGGGCTTCCGATTAGCGGGGTTCAGCTGCCGAACAGGTAATTCAGCAGGGCAATCACGTCTGCTATGTCGACCAGCCCGTCTTGGTTGAAGTCTCCCTGACTCAAAGGACCGGGAGGCCATTTGCCCTTGAACACGAAGTTCAACAGATAGACCGCGTCAGCCACGCTGACCATTCCATCGCTGTTGGCATCACCCGAGATCACGTCGGTGAATATCCAGCCGGAGATCGTTGACGGCTGAACCAAAACCAGGCCGCTGGTATCAGTGTACGAGTTGTAATGCCCCAGTAGCCCGACGGTCTCGAAGGTAACCGGGATTGAAATCCCCCCGGGGGCGTTTTCGCTCACGATAAAGCTCAACCTTAACAGTACACCTTCACCCGGGCCAATCGAAGAGTAGGACAGGCTGGTCTCCTCCCACCAGTTGGGGTAGCCGAAGAAGAACGTCTCACCCGGACTGATCACCGCGTGAAGCTCGTCCCATCCTGCGATTCGAGCCTGGGATGTGTCCAGGGCCTCGACTGCGAGAGAACTGCTGTCAAATGCGATTTTGAAGGTTACCCCCCGAGCCATCGTCGAATTTGACAGCCATACCGGGACCGACACGGAATCTCCCGGATGAACGGAAGAGGAGACAAAGACGAAGGCATCGTTGTACTCCGGATTCGAAGTATCATCACCGAAGTCCGGCTCTCTGTAATCGCAGACCAGCGCCGGGGCCTCGTTCAGAATAACTCTGTTCAGGTACAGAAGATCGGCGATGCTCCAGGGAAGATAGTCGCAGTTCACGTCCGAATTGGCGGCCTGCTGCGCCGGGTCGACCAAAATGGTATCTCCGTACAAGAGAAAAGTGACGAACAGCACCCAGTCTGCCACTTCATAAGTGATTCCGTTTAAGTTGATGTCTCCGGTCTTGGTGGGCGGATAGAAGCCGTATACTCCACCGTCCGAGTATTCCACCGTAGCCAATACAGCGGAGTAGTCCAGACTTTCGGGAGGACAATCAACTTCGTTGAACTGAATGGAGTCCTGACTGGCGTACAGGGTATCAAACGACGGGTCTTCCAGAGTATTCTCCAGGCAGTCGCTTGTTTCCCATTCAAACGCAAGCGGAAAAAAGCTTCCATCCGGAAAGCCCCCGGAGGCAGGGACAAACTGAAGCACCACCAATTCAACGTATTCTGCGTTTGGTGCAAGCGGAACTCCCTGCTCCCCATCAGGCAGGTCGTACGTTCCGAAGAGTTGGATCCGATAGAGAGTGTCCGCAGGGGCCTGAAGACG
>CAYFQZ010000116.1:0-10739 GCA_964345305.1 uncultured Ignavibacteria bacterium
GGGTTGCGCAGGACCTGATCTTCAACGTCACACACCCAACCTCCCACCAGAAGACAAAAGAACCTCAGGTGGGAATTCGACCCCGGTATAGCGGATTCCGGGTTACAGGGCACCGCTAACTCCCCATCTAGCACGGGAAAGAAATTGCGGCGCAATTTCTTGTTAACAGAAAACGGCCCGCGGTTCACCGCAAAACCTATTTTATCGTCTTCACGTAGGCGCTTATGGACCTAGATAGACTATTGCAGCCTCGGTAGGCCCTGTCGTATTGCTCCCTTGATATGTACTTGGCATCGAGTGCAATCTCTAATATCGGAATACACTCGTAAGCCGATCCTCTTGCCCTTCCTGAGAAGTTCTTGAATTCGGTTCTGGTCAGACTACTCCCTTCAGCTATGTTCAAAGCCACGAACGAAGCTGCCCGCCGGAGTTGCGAAGTCAGGCCAAAGATTTCATCGCTAGGAAACGTCTTGGTCAGCTTGTGTATGGTCTTGGAGAATTGTAATGCATCCCTGTAAACTTTGAGATCTTCAAACGCAAACGCCACAGATTCACCGCCTTCGGTTTTCCGTTTTCTGTTGACTGTGAACCGTGAACTTGCCTTAAGCCAAGTTTACGGAGCAGAGCGGGCTCGAACCCTACGGGCCGTCCGACCGCCGACCTGCCGTACGGACGCTCTCCCGATTGAGCCCGGCGATTACGGCTTCGCTGCCTTCATAAGTTTCCTCTTCAAGACGCCACCCTCAGGGGTCTTGAAGAATGTCCCCCGATCCATCGCCTCCTTCTTGCTTCCAAACTCCTCAGAGTAGACTGAGTCTAAAGGCCTTCTGTGCCTGGTGGACTTTGTATGTCCCGCGTTATGATCACGAAGCCTGTTCTCTATATCGGTTGTGTAGCCAGTATACAATCTCCCGTCCCTGAGGCTTCGCAACACGTAAACGTAGTGTCGTTCGCGTTTCATCCCAGATTAAAGTGGAGCAGAGCGGGCTCGAACCGCCGACCTGTACCTTGCGAAGGTACCGCTCTCCCAACTGAGCTACTGCCCCATTCGGTTAACGGCTCTCGGTTCACGGATAAGACCAAGAACCAAAACAACTCAAGAATAACTCCTCTGACTCCAACTCCGGCGGCGAACCGTCCGCCGACCTCCCGTACGGGCGCTGTCTCAACTGAGCTACTGCCCCATTGATTCGGTTCATGGTTCTCGGTTAACGGTTCACGGTGAAAACCGAAAACCAAGGCTCATTATAACGATTTTGAGGGGCAATGCAAGAGCTTTTTGAGGGATGGGTAGAGGATGATTCACACGGGACATCCCTCCAAAGGCGGGGAATCGCTGCGGGTGTGGGCAGGTGTATAGGCGAAATCAGGTTCGCCCGCACCAGGCGTTTCCGGATCGCAGGTCGAATCTGGTTGCGAAGGCCTATTCGATATCCGCGCTAACGATCTTCTTCCACACCCTATTCGCCTTCTCCCTTAGCTCCTTCAGGCCCTTATCATTCCCGATCACAAAATCAGCCTTCTTCTTCTTATCCATCTCAGGAAGCTGCGACTTGATCCTGTCCAAGGCCTCTCTTCTTGAGTAACCCTTCTCCTTCTGCAATCTTCTAATCTTCTCCTCTCTCTTGGATTCGACGAATACGAGATAGTCCAATTCCTCCTGCAATCCCCATTCAACGATCAAGGCTGCATCCACAACCACAACACTGTCTTTACGCTTTTTCCTGAGGCTCTGGATCCTTTTTCTCAGTTCTTTCAGCAGACGGGGGTGAACCATCTGATTCAGTTTGTCTTTCGATTCTCTCGCAGCAAACGCTCGTTCACCTAACCTGCGACGATTGAGGGTGCCATTCCTATTTAAGATATCTTGACCAAAAGTGCGAACCAGTTCTTTCAAGACCTTCTTGTCCTTCTCTACGACCTCCTTTCCGATCTGGTCACCGGACAGGATGACCGCTCCCTTTTCCCGAAAGACTTCAGCCACTTCCGTCTTTCCGCAAGCGATGCCGCCTGTTATTCCGATTAAGAGCATGGTCCAGGAAGAGCTGTCAACGGATGGAACAGATTAAACGGATAACTTCCTCGCCCCTGCTGACATTCGTTAAATCCGCCTCATCCGTTGACTAATTGTATCCGTTATATCCGTTTAATCCGCTGACCAATTCCATGGGTCTAGTCCATTGACCACTTCCATCCGTTATATCCGTTTAATCCGTTGACCGATTCTATCCGCTCAGTCCATTGACCACTTCCATCCGTTATGTCCGCTTAATCCGTTGACCGATTCTATCCGCTTAGTCCATTAACCACTTCCATCCGTTATATCCGTTTAATCCGCTGACCGATTTTTTCACTTCGCCTCCAGCCAGTTGTCACCTACACCTATGTCCACTTTGACCGGCACCTCTAAGTCTACGGTATTCTCCATCTTGTCCCTCACCATCTCTCTCACCTCATCCACCTCGTCCTTGTGAACCTCGAAAATCAGCTCATCGTGGACCTGGAGGATCATCTTGGACTTGCGCTTCTTCAGCTCTTTGTGGATGTCGATCATCACCACCTTGATCAGATCGGCTGCCGAACCCTGGATTGGCGTGTTGATGGCGGTTCTCTCGGCGAACTCCCTTTTCTGCCGATTGGAGCTGTTGATCTCCGGGATATATCTTCTTCTGCCCAGAAGGGTGGTGACAAAACCCTGCTCCCTTGCCAGCTCGATCATCTGGTCGATATATTCCTTCACTCGCGGGTACCTCTTAAAGTAAACATCGATGAAGGCGCCTGCCTCTTGAACCGTCATGTCGGTCTGCTGCGAAAGGCCGTAGGCACTCACACCGTAGATGATGGCGAAATTGGTGATCTTGGCGATGGCTCTCTGCTCGGGGGTAATCCGGTCGATGCGGACTCCGTAAACCTCACTCGCGGTGCGATTGTGAATGTCCTCGCCTTTCTTGAACGAGTTAAGAAGTGTATGATCTTGAGAGAAATGGGCCAGAATTCTCAGCTCCACCTGTGAGTAATCAGCCGAGAGGATAAGATAATTCCTGTCCCTGGGTACAAAGGCCTTCCGAATCTGTTTTCCCAGGTCGGTCCTGATGGGTATGTTTTGCAGGTTCGGATCGGATGAGGAGAGTCTTCCCGTAGCGGTGACGGTTTGATTGAAAGACGTATGTATCCTCTTGGTCCTTTTGTTCACCAGCCTGGGGAGAGCGTCAATATAGGTCGACTTCAGTTTGGCCAACTGACGGTACTCCAGAAGCATGGCTGGCAAGGGGTGCTCCTTGGCCAGCGTCTCCAGCACTCCGATATCTGTGGAAAAACCGGTTCTCTTGGCAGTTCTGCGCACGGACGGAAGCTTGAGGTCTTCAAAAAGAACCTGGCTCAACTGCTGGGGGGAGTTTATATTGAATTCCCGGCCTGCCAGATCGTAAATCCGCGAGGTCAGACCCTGCAGTTGACCATCTGCCTGTTTCGACAACTCGCCAAGATATGCCCCATTTATGGACACGCCCACCATCTCCATGCCGGCCAGCACCGCGATCAGAGGAAGCTCCACCTCAAAGAACAATTTTTCCAGGGCAAGCAGACTGAGCTTGGGGCTGAAGATCTCCTTAAGACGCAGGGTGAGGTCAACGTCTTCGCAGGAATAGTCGCAGGCTTCTTTCACCGGCACCTCGGCGAAAGCCTTTTGCTTCTTGCCGCTGCCGATCAGGTCAGTTATGGGAACCATGCTGTGGTCAAGATGTTCCAAGGCCAGGTAATTCAGGTTGTGCTGCCGGAAAGAGGGATTTAGAAGATAGGACGCCACCATGGTATCGAAGCCGATCCCCTTAAGCTCAATCCCGTATCCTTTCAGTATCTCCAGATCGTACTTCAGGTTGTGCCCCACCTTTCTTATGCTCTCGTCTTCAAGGATCCCTTTCAAATTCTCTATCACCCAGGTCAAGTCCAGGTTGCTCTTCTTGTCCCTGTGACCGACCGGAACGTAGTAGGCCTCCTTCGCTCGGCATGAAAAAGATATCCCCACAAGCTCTGCATCGACCGGGCTTAAAGCCGTGGTCTCGGTATCCAGGCAGAACTCGCCTGCTTTCTTCAACTCGGAGACAAGTGACTTCAGTTCCTTCTCCGATTTGACTATCCGATAGGCTGCCTTCTCTCCTTCCTCGGCCGGACTTATCTCCTGCAGAAACTTTGTGAATTCAAGTTCCTTGAACAGCTTCTGCATCTGCGGTAGATCGAAATCTCGTCTCTCCAACTGGGAGAGATCCAACTCGAAGGGTACGTTGGCGTCTATCGTGACCAGCCTTTTTGAGAGGCGAGCCAAATCAGCGTGTTCCTTCAACCCCTTCTGTACGTTCTTCCTTTTCACCTTGTCTGCATTTTTCAAGGCCTTCTCCAGGCTTCCGAACTGCCTGATGAGCCCCAGTGCGGTCTTCTCGCCTATGCCGGGTATGCCGGGGACATTATCCGAGGCATCTCCCATCAGGGCGAGCACTTCAATCACCTTTTCGGGGGGCACTCCGAACTTTTCTTCCACGCCCTTTCTATCCAGAAGTTCCGGCTCCTCGCCGGCTCTTTTAGGATTCAGAACCTTCACATTTTCATCCACCAACTGCAGGAAATCCTTATCCCCAGTAACCAGGATAACGTCCAACCCTTCATCTTTGGCCCTTCTGGCCAAAGTTCCCATCAGATCGTCCGCCTCAAAACCCTCCACTTCCAGAATTGGAACGTTCATGGCCTCGGTTACCTCCCTGACTCGGGGAAGCTGCTCCGACATTTCCGGGGGCATCTTGGCTCGAGTGGACTTGTAGTCTTTGAATATCTCGTGCCTGAAGGTGGGAGCTTTGGTGTCGAAAACCACGGCCATGAACTCGGGATCGTGTTCTCTCAGAATCTTCAGAAGGGAGTTGGTGAAGCCGAATACCGCGGAGGTGTTCTCACCCTTGGAGTTTATCAGCGGATTGCGGATGAATGCGAAATAGGATCGATATGCCAACGCCGACCCATCGATCAGAAACACACGCTTCTTTTTGGGCATGATCTATCTTCTGGTGAATGTGGTCTTAATAGCAACTGAAAAGCACACTTTCGAAAATAGCACCATTTTCATTTCTCGTCAACAGATTTCGTCTGAGAATCTGCAACGGAGGTTGGGCGGGTAGCCGCAATCTTTGGTTTGCGAAGGGGAGGGCAGGTGGCCGCAAACTACAGCTTGCGAGCTAGGGAAATCAAAAGTCCATTTCGAAGCACAATATTGTAGTTGCCTGATTCATCAGGCAAACAAAAAGCCCGATGATCAGACGATCCCGTCCGGGAATCGGGCAACTGCAATCACGTCGGGGATCAAAACTCTATTCGGTCTGGCAAGCAAACCTACCTTCGGTACAGCTTTTTCCTTTTGATGTATTCCTCAACCTTGGGCGGGACAAGGTACCGTATGGACTTTCCCCTTTTCACCCTCCTTCTTATCTGGCTGGCGGATACGTCAACTCTGGTAATCGGCACAATGATACTCCTCCTGGCGAAGTGATCCTCGGGATCGAAATGGTCGAACCCCGGCCTGGTGGCTATGACCATCTTCGCAAGTTTATAAATCCCCTCCGGATCCTTCCAGGTGTGAATCTCGTCGAGAACGTCCGATCCGGTCAAAAAGTAGATGCCGGATTCCGGATACGCCCGTCTCAGCTGCCTCAGCGTATCTACCGTGTACGATAAGCCCTTCCTCTTCAGCTCCATGTCCGAAACCAGGAAGGCAGAATTGTCTTGCACGGCAAGTTCGGTCATGCGGAATCTGTCCTTTGCCGGCGAAAGCTTTCTCTTGGTTTTGTGGGGCGGGCTGAAGCAAGGTATGAAGACCACCCTGTCCAGCTTGAGCTTTTCTCTCACCTGCTCGGCCAGAACCAGATGTCCGTTGTGAATGGGATCGAACGTCCCCCCCAGAACGCCTATCTTCTTGCTTCGGGTCATCGCAGTTTTCGCCAGGGACAGGAGAAACAGCCATTCTCCGTCTCTTTACTCTTCGGTTTGGTGTGATTGGTCCTGGATCTGCTTCAGTCTCTTCTTCGCTTTTTTGGCCAGTTTGTCATCAGGGTAGCTTTGCAGGAACTTCTCATACTCCTGTCTGGCCTTTTCATACTCCTTTTGTTTGCGGAACACCTCAGCCATTTTGAACTGAGCCAGTTTGAACCACTCGGTATCGTGGAAGTCATTTAGAACGTGCCTCAGATATAGCAGGGCCGATTCATACTGGCCCCGCTTGTAATAGAGGTTCGCCGACTGGTAAGCCTTCTTCGCCAGCTTGGTCCTGCATTGGTTCAACAACTCCTCCGCCTCTTCTGTGCGGTCGCTTTCGGGATAGTCTTCCAGAAAACGTCTTGCCCCGTCTAGCGCCTTCTGGGTATGAGTCGGATCCAGCTCCGCCCTGGGAGACATCTCGAAATCGCTCTTTGCCACCATGAAGGCGGCATCGTCAGCCAAGGGGCTGGTGGGGTAGGAGTAGAGGATCTTGTCAAACTCCAATATGGCCGAAGGGTACTCCTTTTGATTGAAGTATGCCATGCCGAGAAGATACTGGGCGGAGTCGATGAAAGCCGCGCCGGGATGGTTGAACACGAGTTTTTGCAGCTCGACCACCGCTTTGTCCCAGTGCCCTTTGTCAAACTCCCCCTTGCCCAGGATATATTGATCTTCTGCATCCAGAACCGCCTCGGGCGCTTTTGGCCCGCAGCCGGAGACCAAGGCAGCGAGCATCAGAGCAAGTCCAACAAGAATCGAAGCAAATAATTTAGCCTTCATAGCTGATAACGAAACTCTGACCGACCCTTCATCTATTGGCGAAGAACAAATAGATGAGCCCTCCCACCACAGCAGCCACCAGGGCCGGCT
Source organism: uncultured Ignavibacteria bacterium (assembly GCA_964345305.1). Classification (GTDB taxonomy): domain Bacteria; phylum Zixibacteria; class MSB-5A5; order MSB-5A5; family SM1-73; genus SM23-73-3. The sequence continues at coordinate 6,886 of CAYFQZ010000116.1, forward strand.
CTACGAATCTGCTCTGTGGATCGTTGGGAAGAGGCGGACTGAGGAAAGGATAGGATTCATTGTTAACCGACTCTATCATGCTCCTTTTTATGATATCCGACCTTTCCTGCTTTCCCCTTTCAGCCCACACCACCTTTCTCGTGACTCCGTCCTCCAGCCGAAAGGAGAGATTCAGCATGCTTTTTCTTGTCACCATCCTTCCTCCCAGAAAGCCCTTTCTCTTGATTTGCGGATAGCTCAGGCTCATCTCGATGATACGATAAAACAGAAGTCGGGATTCCTGCAAGTTGTTTTTGGGCTCGTTGGTGTAGAGGGCAATCTCGTAGTCGAGCGGTCTGAGACAAAAGACCAACTCGTCTTCTACAAGCCAATTGGCCGGATGTTCCCCTTCTGCTCTCAAGAGAAGCAGTCCGGAACTGCTGTGGGGAAAGTCAGCAAAGGTGCCGGTCACCAGCGATCTTATGGACTCCCGCAGGAACTCCTCGTTGGAGGGCGGGCTTTCCTGAACCGTTGCCTCCTGGCCTGCAAGACCGGAGCAGGGGCAAGTCAGAACGGCCTGGGCGAGAAACCAGGCACACGCCACCCTTACGATCAGGTGGCTCGCAGCTTTGGCCAGAAGAAGCCTCTTAGCTCTTGCGATTCTCATATTTCTCTTTCAAGCGCGAATAATTGTTCAGAACCTTACGGAGATAATAGGTGGGTGGATTCTGTCCGCGCTTAAGGCGAAGCTTCAGCGCTGTCTCTCCCAGATTATATGCGATGATCGCCTTTTTCACGTCCTTGAATTTCAGGACCAACTCAAAAAGATAAAGTGTCCCCAGCTGAATATTGTAGGCCGGCTCAAAGAGCGACAGCTCCCCTTTCCAGTCCAGCCCCCTTCTCTGGGTAAGCGCGTATCCTACCGAAGGTTTGACCTGCATCAGTCCCATGGCCCCCATCTTTGAGACCTGCCCCTTACGCAGGGAGCTTTCCGTCAAGATCAGAGCCAGAATCAGAAGAGGATCGTAACCATACTTCTTGCTCTCGTCATAAATCACCTGGGTAAGCGTGGCCACTTCATGGTCTTTAAATCCGACCTGAAACTCCTCGATGATTTCCAAAATCTTCAGTTTCTCCTCCAGCTCGTTCATCTTCAACTGCTGCTCTCTGACTATACACCGCAGCTCGTATCTTTCCCGGATCAGGTAAATGATCACGGCCGACTGGCCCAGGTAGAGCAGAACCAGAAGCACGCTTATGAATTTCGATAGCATTATGCCGCTCTTCCTGATGAACTTTACCCCGACTCCCATGCTCGCTCCTTTTCGTGGGTTTGCGGTCAGAACAAAAGCTCTGACTCAAGCGAGAAGCGTGATGCCGCAGACTTCACGTTCTCTCTCAGCCAATCAGCATATGACTCCTCGTTGGCCATCACGCCCTGGTAAAAGCTAACAGCCCGGGGGAATTTTTCTCTTACAACCGGGCTGATCCTTTTCCACTTTCCTTTAAGATAATTCATTTTGTCGAGATATATCTTGTTTATTTTTGCCTTTTTCAGTTTTCTGAAAACTGACTTCAAGGAATCGACGTTGTCCGAAAAGAACGGCAGAATCGGTCCCACGAACGCAAACGCGGGGATGCCGCAACCGGTCAGCTCCCGCAGCGCCTCCAGCCGCCTGTCCAGATCCGACGCCCCCGGCTCAAAGGCTGCCTCGACATAGGGATCAGAAGAGGTGATGGTCAGGCCGACTTCCCTCTCCTTCATCCTCTTCAGAACGTCCAAGTCCCTCAAGACCAGATCGGATTTGGTCTGAATGGATACCGGGAAATCGGAATTCGCTAGAACCTCCAGACACTGGCGGGTCAGAAGAAATCTTTCCTCTGCCGGCTGATATGCATCGGTCACCGTGCCGATCATAACCACTCCCGGTTTGGCCCTCCGGACCTGGTGCTTAAGACGTTCGACCACGTTAATCTTTACATCTACGAATTCGCCCCAGGGCTCCCGGTGGTTTGTATATTTTTTCATGAATTCGGCATAGCAGTAAAGGCACCCGTGCTCACAACCGGTATAGGGATTGAGGGCGTAATCCATCCCTTCGATCTTCGATCTAACCAGGGCGTTCTTGCACTGCACGGCCTGCATTTTCAGTCTGGTACGGCGTGCATGTTCGATTGCGCGCTCTCTTCCACTGCAGTTGACTTCATCCGACATTTTTCTGCCCCAGACTTTGTTTTCTCCGGCGTGCGCATCTTACGCGCGACGGCTCCGGCCCAACCGCCCGGGCCATCAGATCATACCCCGAGTAGCTCACGATCTCGACTTCCACCAGTTGGCCTGCCCTCAAGTGATCATTTCTCACCAAAATCATCCCGTCCACCTCCGGGGCTTCTGCCTGACTTCTGGCGAGATAATAGCCTTTACCCTCATCCGATTTGCCATCAATCAGGACGGTGAGAGTCTTTCCAATCTTTCTCCGATGCTTCTCCAATACGATCCTCTGCTGGGCAAGCATCAACTGGTCCAGTCTCTCCTGTTTGACCTTGGCCGGAACTTGCCCTTTGAACCGGTAGGCTTTCGTTCCCTCCTCCCTGGAATAGGCAAAGGCACCCAGTTTGTCGAATTCAACCTGCCCCACAAATTCAAGCAGTTGGCCAAACTGCCTTTTTGTCTCCCCGGGAAAGCCAACTATGAATGAGGTTCTCAGAGTCAGGCCAGAAATCCTCTCTCTCAGCCGGGAGATGAGCTGCTCCACTTTCTTTCTTCTCACCCCGCGGTTCATCTTCCTTAGAATATCGTCAGCGATATGCTGCAGGGGAAGATCCACGTATTTGCAGACCCTCGGGTTGGACGCTATTTGGTCTATCAGCTCGTCGGTGAAGTGGGCCGGGTGGGTGTAGAGGAGTCTGATCCACTCAAGGCCCCCGATCTTCGAAAGGGACGAGAGAAGCTGCGGCAGCCTTTGCTGGCCGTAAAGATCAGCTCCGTAAAGCGTGGTATCCTGGGCAACCAGATTTATCTCTTTGACCCCCTGCTCTGCCAGCTCTCGCGCCTCCTCGAGCACGTGTCCGAGTCTCTTGCTCCGAAATCCTCCTCTTATGGCGGGAATGGCGCAGTAGCTGCAGTGGTTTTCACAGCCATCCGCAATCTTGATGTAGGCGAAAGGCGAACCCTTGCCCCTTCGTCTCATCTTTTCTACACCGAGGCCCCTTCGCGGTTCCCCCACCCGAAGGATTCTCTTCCCTTCCAGCACGGCTGAGCAGGCCGAATGAACGTTGGGCCCTTCGCTCAGCCCCAGGAAGGCATCCACCTCGGGCAGCTGTTCCCACAGTTCGACCGGATAGCGCTGGGCCAGACAGCCGCACACGATGATCTTCTTGCTCTCATCCCGATTCTTGAGCGTGATTAACCTGAACAGCTCTTCTATCGACTCTTCCTTTGCCGCCTGGACGAAACCGCAGGTATTCAAAATAAGAATGTCAGCCTCGCGCTGATCACGGACGATCTTGTACCCCTTCTCCTCCAGAATGTTCTCCACGCTCTCCCCATCCACCTCGTTTTTGGGACAGCCCAGGCTTTCTATCCAAACGGTTCTAGTCATAGGTTTTCTTTCCTATTAAATGACACGAAGGGCTCCGACCTGCAGAGCTCAATCGTCTGGAGTCTCGCATCCGGCTCCTGCACCAATGGGCCTTACTCGGTCAGATCCACTTCCTCCACGCCGGGCGGAGCCTCGTATACGAATTGTGAATCTTTTACCTTACGGTTGGTTCTTATGTGCTGGAAGGTCAAGGTGATTTGATTATCGTTGGAGTCTTCGTACTGGAGCTTTCTTGCCAGAAGATCCTTCTTATCCACCCAGGCTGTCATCTTC
>CAYFQZ010000117.1:0-3302 GCA_964345305.1 uncultured Ignavibacteria bacterium
CCCGGGACAGTTTGGTTTCTCCTGGAGGGAGCCGAAGGACCTTGCCGCGGGGAGCGTCCTTGTGAGACAGCAAATAGAGCGCACCATCCGGCCCGAATTTCACCCGAGTTATCATATCCGAAAACTGCGTGACCTGTCTCCATTCTCCAGGAGGTTTAAGCAGATAGTGTGCGAACTCGCCGCCATCACCATTGGCCACCGTCGCCAGAACGTACCGGGCATCATCTGACGTCTCGAATTCAATCTCCGCAATCCGCGGGAATTCCTTGCCGATTACGTAGGTATCCTCCTCTGTCGGCGTGCCCAGCTGGTGATAATAGACCTGCTGGTAGAACCGCATATCTTCAGGCGGCCGCTCGTTGCTTCGAGGGTAGCGCGTATAGTAGAAACCCGAGCCGTGCTCTGTCCAGGCAACGTCGCCCCCGGCGGTGGGTCCGTTAACCCGGGGGACCACATCCTGCAGGCTTTTGCCCGTAGCCACTTCGTACACATGGATATCGCCGTCCTCAGTTCCGGCCCTGGAAAGCGACACGGCGACAAGCCGCGCATCAGGAGATACCACGTAAAAGTCAATCGACGTTGCGCCCGTCGCATCCAGTTTATTGGGGTCCAGAATCGTCTGTTCGGCGCCGGGATTGTGCGGCGATTCCATCTTGACCAGCAACGGTTGATCGTTAGGTGGCTGATCCTTGAAGCCAAATAACAAGTCACCGCGGTATTGGAACCAGTAGTATTCCGGCGAAGCTTGGTTGTACAGCTCCTGCAGTCTGTTGGCAATGGCTTGACGGGCGGGGATGCGGTCCAAGACCCAGCGAGCGTATGTGTTCTGCGCTTCGCTCCATTGACGAACCTCCGGGTCGTCACCATTCTCCAGCCACCGGTAGTTGTCGACAACTTCAACGCCGTGATATGTGTCGGTAACCGCTATAATTGGCGTGTCCGGTAGCTGAGGCGCATTGCTGGAACAACTGATTGCGGCTAAGTACGCGCATGATGCAGCAACAGTGATATACACTGCTATGTTTCCGTGTCCTTTGATATTCATCTGGTTCCTCCTTGAATTGCAGTCTGCCGGTGAGGCGAGAATTCTCTTATCGATATCTTACTCATACTTATCCAAGAGGGCCTGGAAGCGTGAGTGGTCACGTAGTGGAATCCATATCGGATTGATTTTCAGTTCGCCAATGTGCACTCCACCTGGTATCTCCAATAAGTACTCAAGCTTGTCTATGGCAGCGTCGTAGTCCCCCACTATGGTATGAATTTCAGCCAGGCGAGCTAAGTAGTCAGGTCCTATCATTGCATCTCGTGAAACAGGTATCAGGTCAGATGCTGTCTCTCCCTCTCGAATTGCTTCATCCTTAAGACCAAGATGGGCATAAACCTCACCCAGTTCAGCGTGCATCCGGGCATCATCAGGCCATTCATGTACCTTCTTCTCCAGCAACGTCCGGGCCTTTATGTAGTGAGCACGAGCTTGATCCGGCTGTCCCATCAGCTCGTAGATCAGGCCGCGGATTGCTTCTTTTGGTGTATAACGCGTCTGGCCCTCACGAACTTCTTCTTGGATGGATGCGAGTCTGTCGAGGGCGTCCTGATAGTGTCCATCGTAGATATCAAAGTCAACTAAATACCAGATAAGATCTTCCAAATCAACACGCTTCGACGCATTATCAAGAACCTGTCTGGCTCTTTCTGTACTACCCGTTTTGTAGATGTGTATCCATGCCTTTCCTATGTAACTTGCAACTCTGTCCGGGGCAAGTGAGATGGCACGATCAAAATAGTTCTCCGCTTCTGTGTACATGCGAAGAGCCTCGTAAGTTTCGCCCACTCCTCTTGCTAGTGAGTTTGAACGGGGATCGTATTGCAATGCGATTTTCAGGTTTTGCAGTGCATCCTCAAATTTGCTCACGCGTCGCTGAATATAGGCGATACTTGCGTTATACAATGCATTGCCTGGTTCTTTTCGCAGCGCGAAAGAAAACTCATCTAAGGCCCTTGCATAATCCCGGAACCCATAGTAATAGTAGTAACCGTTTGCCGCCCGCACCAGTGGTTCATCGGGTTTTAGATTCAGGGCTTTATCAATCGCCTCCTTTGCCCTGCCTAAGCGTTCTGGAGATCGGTCATCTCCAAACCAGTACATCCGGCTGTGTTGCAATGCCATCCTCGCGTATGCCTCCGCGAAGTCCGGATCTGCTCTGACTGCCTTTTGAAATAACTCAATCGCGATTTCCATATCATTCTTTTCTCTACTCCGTTCCGCATATTCCCTGCCCTGAAGATAGTAGTCATAAGCTTCAAGATTATCAGTAGGCTTTTGCTTGATCCGTTCTTTTTCTTCAGGAGAGAGCGTTGCTTTTAGAGCCTGAGCAACCTGCTGGGCCACATCACTCTGAATGGCAAAAATATCACTCAAGTCCCGATCGTAAGTCTCAGCCCAGATATGCTCATCCGTTCTTGCATCGATAAGCTGGCTGACTATGCGAACCCGGGCATCTGCACGACGGACGCTCCCTTCCAGGATTGTCGCAACGCCCAGCTCTTTACCGATCTCTCGAAGGCTCTTCTTGCTGTCTTTGTAAAGCATTGTTGAAGTTCGTGAGATAACCTTCAGGGAACCGATGTTGGAAAGATGAGTGATAATGTCTTCAGTGATTCCATCGCTGAACCATTCATTCTCCGCATCGGAAACCATATTCTTAAATGGTAGTACTGCGATCGATTTCCTTTCGGTGGAGGCAGGCTCCGGTCCGGATGGGGCTAAAAACCGGGACCATCCTGCGTAACCAGCCACAACAATCAGGACTGCAATGCCTATATAAGCGATGGCGCGGTTCGGGGTTCTTTTCTTCTGCGGCGTCACCAAACCGGCAGTTGTGGTCTCTTTCAGCAATCCCTTCAAATCCGCCATCATGTCAGCCGCACTCTGATATCTGGTGCTCAGGTCTTTTCTTAATGCCTTGTCAATTATCCCCTGCAACCCCTCTGGAACATTCATTTTATACCTAGCTAATGGTTCTGGTGTCTCGTTCACAATGGAATAGATTACTGCGGCCTAGTGTTCACCCTCAAAGGGAAGATTCCCGGTGATCATCTCATACAACACCACACCAAATGAAAAGATGTCACTACGATGATCAGCCTCTTGGCCTTGAGCCTGCTCAGGTGACATATAAGCTACCGTACCAAGCGTTGAGCCGGGCTTGGTAAGCTGAGTGACGCCCTTCAGCTTGGCCAGGCCAAAATCCATTATCTTAGCTAAACCATCGCGTGTCACCATGATGTTGTCCGATTTT
>CAYFQZ010000118.1:0-5746 GCA_964345305.1 uncultured Ignavibacteria bacterium
GGCCGAGCTTCTGGAGACCTTGGCACAAGGCAAGGTGCTGCGCGGAGTTGTGGACAGTTACCCTGCTCCCGTCCGACCGGTCCGGATATGCTTGAGGCCGCCGCGAGTCAACCAGCTCCTCGGCACCGATCTCGAGCGGCAGAGGATAGAGAGCATATTGAGCAGCCTGGATTGCTCGGTCTCCGACGACGGTGAGCTACAGGTGGAAGTCCCCACCTTCAGACCGGATTTAACCAGGGAGATCGACTTAGTGGAAGAGGTGGCCCGAATTCACGGTTATGGCAACATAGATACGTGCTTGCGGTCTGCCGGTAACTTGGTCACGCAGGTCCACTGGGAAGATGATCTGGCCCGGAGGGTGAAGCATTTTCTGGCGGGCAGCGGGCTGTGTGAGGCGATCACCAATAATCTGGTGGACCCCGATGTCCTTGCCAATCTAACTCCGGATGCCGCACGGATTGACATACAGAACCCTCTGAGTCACGAGCTCTCCGTGCTCTCAACCACTCTGGCATACGGTCTTCTCTCGGTGATCAGCAGGAACAAGAACCGGATGGAGAGAAACGTGAGGATCTTCGAGTTGGGAAAGGTCTTTTTCGCCAGGAAAGATCAGCTGCCTGACGAGAGGTGTCTTCTGGGCATGGCAATCTCCGGAAGCAGAGAGCCCCGGCACTGGGAATCCAAAGAGGCGGAAGTGGATCTGTATGATCTGAAAGGAATGGTGGGGCGGTTGTGCGATCATCTTGCCCTCCCGCTTGAGCTGGAGCCTGGCCAAAGTGCCTTCTTGCGATCGGACCGAAGCTTCGATCTGGTGGATGGCGACGAGAGCATCGGCATTTTGGGAGAGATGGCCGAGGATGTCCTAAAGGTCTTTGGAATCAAAGACAAAGTCTTTTGGGCGGAGTTGGATTTTGACAGGCTCGCCGCCCTGGTTCCACGCACCGGACGGTTTTCTTCCTTGCCTAAGTTTCCTCCGGTGGACAGAGATCTGGCTTTGGTGGCGCACCAGGCGCTGGCGTCCCAGGCCATCAGGGCAAAAATAATCGAAGTGGGCGGAGATCTGGTACAGGAAGTCACCCTGTTCGACGTTTACAGGGGCAAACAAGTTCCACCGGGCAAGAAGAGCCTGGCTTACTCCATTCGCTACCGCTCACGGGAAAAAACGTTGACCGACGAGGAAGTGGATGAAATTCACCGTAAGGTGATCTCAGAGCTGCAAAAGACTTTCGGCATTTCGCTGAGGGAATGAGAGGGATCGTCCGAACACCGCCTGTGGGCTGACCGGCCGAGGGAGGATGCACCCTCATCCCACTGTTTGGAAATTCGCCAAGCTGTGGAAAGAAGATTCGTCATGGAACTTGAGAACTTCGAAAAACTGGAAGAGAAGATCAGGCAGGCGGTGGAGCTGATCGACAAGCTGAAGCAAGAAAATCAGGAGATCACCTCTTCCTTCAGAAAGCTGGAGGATCAGATAGACAGCTTTCAAAAGGGAACGAAGAATCTAGGTCTGGAGACGGATAAGCTGAAGAGCCAGCTGGCCCGTAAGGAAAAGGACTTCATGGAAAAAAAGGAGGAGATAAGAAAAAGGCTGCAGAAGCTCCTGGAGAAACTGGTGCCGCTTGAAGGCGAAGATTGAGTCCGTCAGACGCAGGATGCGCGATGCTCCGCAGCAGAACGGATCGGCTCCAGATCGGCGCGGGGTCAAGACTCCTCAAAGGGCTTGAGAGTTCAATGCAGACCGGCCTGACGATGACTGAATTCACTTGACAAGCGCAGCAGAGTTTTCGTAATATATGGTTGTCGAGGATTTTTGATAGATTTAGCTGTGGGGAAAGGAAACAAAAGAGTTTTAAAAGATCCTATTTTCGGCTGAAAACGCATAATGGAAGAGCAAAGACAATCGGTTAAAGTTAATATTTTCGGTGAAGATTATCCTATTAAGGGGGATGCGGAGGCTTCCTACATCAAGAAGGTTGCCGAGTACGTGGATCTGAAGATGAAGGAGGTGGCGGAGAAGCTATCCAACAAGCTGCCTCTGAGGGTGGCCGTCTTGGCAGCCATGAACATAACCGACGAGTTGTTCAAGGAACGAGAAGATAAGGACAAGAAAATTCTTGACGTAGAGGAGAGATCGCAATTTCTTCTGGAACAGCTAGATAGCAGGATCGCTGGAAAAGACTTTTAGCAATTAGCTTTTGTTTTCTCCCCACTTCTGTTGGTTGATTTTGCCCGACTCGCTCTCCCGGCAAAGCCGGTAAGAGCTTTCAGGGCAAGATCAAAAGTAACAGGTGGGGTTTTTCATATAGGGTCCGCACAGGACCAACGGGTAAGGAGAAGCAATTATGAGCAGCGTGATGATGATCGCGGTAGCCGCGGGCGCAGCCATCTTGACCTTCTTTTTGGGATGGTTCATAAGCCGCAGGATCGGGGAAATAAAGGTGGGAAAGGCCGATGAGCTGGCCAAGAAGATCGTAGAGGAGGCAGAGAAAGAGGCCAAGATCAAGAAGAAGGAGGCCATCCTAGAGGCCAGGGACGAGTGGTATAGGGCCAAGGTTAACTTCGAAAAGGAACTCCAGATCAAGAAATCCGAGCTGGGCCGGGCCGAAAAGAGACTGGGAGAAAGGGAGGCGAACCTGGACCGCAAGGTCGATATTCTGACCAAGAAGGAAAAGGAAATACAAAACAGGGACAAGGTTCTCTTCGCCAGAGAGAAGGCCGTTCGAGCCAGAAGCGACGAACTGAACCGAAAGATCGCAGACCAGAACAAGCAGTTGGAGAGAATAGCCCAGATGAGCGCAGATGAGGCGAAGAAACTGCTGATGGAGAACCTGGAGAGCCAGGCCCGGCAGGAAGCGGCTCAGCTTATCAAAGAGATCAAGGAGAACGCAGAACAGACGGCGGAAAAGGAGGCCAAGAACATTATCATATCCGCGGTTCAGAGATGCGCCGCCGATCATACGGTGGAGTCCACCGTGTCGGTGGTGAACCTCCCCAACGACGAGATGAAGGGAAGGATCATCGGCAGGGAGGGAAGGAACATTCGGTCCTTTGAGACCGCCACGGGAATCGACGTGATAGTGGACGATACCCCGGAGGCGGTCATACTCTCCGGATACGACCCCATCAGAAGAGAGGTCGCACGAATGGCCCTGGAGAAGCTGATTACGGACGGCCGAATTCACCCAGCCCGCATCGAGGAGGTGGTGACCAAGGCCGAGAAGGAGATGGAGGTCATCGTGCGGGAGACCGGGGAACAGGCCTGTTTCGACGTGGGCATTCACGGAATTCATCCCGAGTTGGTTAAGCTGTTGGGCAAGCTCCAGTTTCGAACCAGCTACGGCCAGAACGTCCTCCAGCACAGCAAGGAGGTGGCCTTCCTGGCTGGGCTGATGGCGGCCGAGCTTGGCCTCGACGCCAATCTGGCCAAGAGGGCAGGGCTCTTGCACGACGCCGGCAAAGCCGTGGATCGGGAGACCGAGGGCACCCATACCCAAATAGGATATAACGTGGCTCAGAAATTCGGTGAGAACCCCATGGTGCTTAACGCCATAGCTTCCCACCACGAAGATGTGACTTCGGAGTCACCCTATTCGGTCTTGATCCAGGCGGCCGATGCCATCTCCGGAGCCAGGCCCGGAGCCCGCCGCGAGACCCTGGAGGGATACATCAAACGACTGGACAAACTGGAGGAGTTAGCCGATTCGTTCAAGGGCGTGGCCAAATCTTACGCCATTCAGGCAGGGCGAGAGATCAGGGTCATCGTGGAACACGAGCGCATCGACGATCACGGTGCGGCCGAGCTGGCCAACGAGATGGCCAAGAAAATCGAGGCGGAACTGGAGTATCCTGGTCAGATCAAGGTCACCGTGATTCGCGAGACCAGGGCGATTGAGTACGCCAAGTAGAAAAGGGTAGCTTATTTCGGGTTCGGCAGTGTCGCCATCGCACAGGGTGTGGATCGGCATCCGGGAGCACGGGTGGCGATTGAGAAACTGAATCGTTCCATGATTCACGACCTCTTCAAGGCTTAGACAGGAATGATGATTTGAACATATTGTTCATCGCAGATATCGTGGGAAGGCCGGGGAGGTGGGCGGTCTCCCAGCTTCTTCCCGATCTAAAAAGAACGCATAAGATCGATTTCACCTTGGCCAACGTCGAAAACGCCGCTGGCGGCTTCGGCCTGACCAAGGAAATAGCCAAGAAAATCCACACCTATGGTGTGGACTGTCTAACCAGCGGCAATCACATCTGGGACCGCAAGGACATCTATCCCTATCTGGACGAAGATTCCCGCATATTGAGACCCGCCAACTATCCGCCCGATGCTCCAGGCAGAGGAACCGCGGTATTCCAGACTGCGACCGGGGAGAAAGTAGGAGTTCTAAACATCCAGGGAAGGGTCTACATCAAGGAGATCGACTGCCCCTTCAAGGTGGCCGACAGGGAGATCGAAAAGCTTAAGAAGGAAACCAGCCTGGTAGTCGTGGATATGCATGCCGAGGCCACGTCCGAGAAGATAGCCCTGGGCTGGCATCTGGGCGGGAAGGTCTCTGCCGTGCTGGGTAGCCACACGCACGTCCAGACCGCGGACGAGACCATCTTGCCCGGCGGCACCGCGTACATCACCGACGTGGGCATGACCGGCTCTCATGACTCGGTAATCGGATTCAACAAGGAGGACGCCTTAGCCCGTTTTCTGCTGCAGATACCCCGTCGCTTCACCCTGGGCAAGGGGGACATCAGATTTTGCGGGGCCTTGGTTACGGTGGATCCCCAGACAGGCAGGGCGGAAGCCAGCCAGAGGATCAACATCAACGTACCCAGGCCGGAAGAGGATGAAGAGGACAATAAAGGAGTCTTGTAACCTATCCAAGTCATCTTACCACAAGAGGAGCGATTATGCCGGCAGAGCTGATCGATGGCAAAGCGATTTCATCCCAGATCAAGCAAGGTTTGAAGGAAAAGATAGAGGGTCTGAGAAAGAAGGGGAAAGTTCCGGGACTGGCTGCGATCCTGGTAGGAGACAACCCCGCCTCTCAGGTTTACGTCAACATGAAGGTGAAGGCCTGCGGAAACATTGGGATTCTCTCAGAGGTCTTTCGTTATCCCACGGACCTACCCGAATCTGAGCTTTTAGAGAAAGTAGACGAATTGAATCGGAAGGACACCATACAGGGGATACTGGTACAGTTTCCCACTCCCGAGCAGATCAGCGAAGAGAAGGTAATCTTGTCAATCGACCCGAAAAAGGACGTAGATGGATTTCATCCATTCAACGTGGGAATGATGCTTGCCGGCAAACCCACATTCATGCCCTGTACTCCCCTGGGCATCCAGGAGCTTCTGGTAAGATCGGGCAACGCCCCATCCGGAAAACACGTTGTGATTCTGGGCAGGGGAAGCCTTGTGGGAAGGCCGTTGGCCCCCATGCTCTACCAGAAGATGAAGGGAGCCAACGCTACGGTGACGGTCTGCCACACCGGCACAAAAGACTTGCCGAGCATGACCAAGCAGGCGGACATACTGGTCGCGGCAATGGGAAAGGCCAAATTCGTTACCGCTGATATGGTGAAACCCGGCGTGGTGGTGATCGATGTGGGTACGAACAGAGTCGAGGATCCTTCCACCAAGTCCGGGTACAGGCTGGTGGGGGATGTGGATTTCGATTCGGTGAGCCAGGTGGCCAGGGCGATTACACCGGTGCCAGGCGGGGTCGGCCCCATGACCATTGCCATGCTGCTCT
>CAYFQZ010000119.1:0-4044 GCA_964345305.1 uncultured Ignavibacteria bacterium
TTCACCGTAGTTCGGATCCCGTTTTTCCAGGTTAATGAGAGCGACGCCAAGGGAGAGAAATTCTCGGAGGTTTTTCGGCTCAGCGTCTCGCCGGTCTTCTGATCCGTTCTTTCGTCCACCTGCCTGAAATAACCCACGTTGCAGCTGAAGGCGGTGAAGAATCGTTTGACTATACCCAGATTGCCCAATTTGCTCAAGCTGAACCCGAAATCGGGAAACCGCGTGGCGGTATTCTTGGTATCTTCGCTGGCGGTTATGGTCCGGTTGAGATTCCTGCCGTAACTCAGATCGAAATGCGTGGCCAGAAGAGTGATTCCGCTTTTTGCGCTGTATCCCTCGGTTATGGTCTCCCGGTCGGTCGACTGGGCCAGGCCCTTCCTCTCCACCCCGGGGCTTTCGGAAAAACCAAGCCGGTAGCTCAAAGCGGGACGTGCCAAAAGCCCGCTTTTGCTGAAGGTCTGATTCTTGCGGTAAGAGACGTTGATGGGATCGAATCTCCCGGTCAGCTTCCTCAAGAGATTGATTGGATTTAGAAGAGAGGCCTTCTTCTTTTCTTCTTTCGGCTTTCCACCACCTCCCAGCAACCTCTTCCAGTCCCAGTTGAAGCTTGCCCTTTGGTCGTTGCTGTTCCTCACCGTCCTGGTGCCGCCGACATTGTACGAGTTCAGCTTGTCGGCATTCTCGTCATACTTGGAATCGAAGCTGAAGTTGGCGTTCAGGAAGGAAAGCCAGCCCGGAGTGTATTTGGCCGAGAACGTCTCCGAGTAGCTCGTCTCTACGCCCAGCTTGGCCTTTCTGGGATTGAAAGAGTATATTATGGTATTGGGATCCCTAAGATCCCTTGTGGTCCGCATGGAGTACTTCAGGGGAATGGCCTTTATGGGGCTGGCTGAGGCGGTTAGGTTTCCAGCGAATGACCTGGTATGGGTATCGAACACCTCTCTCACGGCATTCTCGGTGTGCGACCGGGTGTCGCTGAGGCTCCCGTTGACGGAGACGGATGTGGGCAGAAGCGAGAAGTTCATCTGGGTGAAACTTCTGGGAAGAAGGGCGCTCTTCATCCAGCCGAAGGGCCTTAAGTTCAGTCCCTTTCCCAACGGAAAGCTGTAGCCTCCGCTCATGCTGATGCTCCGGCTTCGCTGCACCGGGTTCTGCAAGCTGGTGCTTTGGCTGGTGCTGTAGGTGAAGCTGTGGGTCACCCTCCTGAGGGTGCTGGCCAGCAACCAGTTCTTGGTGGGGTGGTCGAACTTGGGAGAGATGCTTACGCTCTTGCTGATACTTTCCCGTTTCTCCTTTTCCCTGAGATCCTTGGGCAGCACGATATCCGAGCCGGCCTTCCATTTAGGTAGATCCAGGGTCCGCGAGTAACTGAACGAAGCCGGCAGCGAGTAACCCAGGTAAAGGGGAAGGAATTTGTGAACCTGGACCCCGGTGGCATTTAGGCGGTAACTCATGGTCGACTGAGCGCTCTCTTTGTTCACGCTCAGGCTGCGGAATTGGCTGTCCTGCCTCTTGAAGAAGAGGCTTAAACTGGCCAGATCCGCCAGCCTGACACTCACGTCCATACTTGCGGCTATTCCCTTCTCTTTTCTGATACCGGTTACGGTCAACTCGTCTGCCCACACTTCACCCGAGATAGGCTGATACGCCGTGGTGTCCATGTTGGTCACGCCCATGAAGAACCATCTTATCCGGTTGAGAGCGGGACTTCCTCTTATGCGGTACCGTCCCTCGCTGTGATCCAGGCGGCCGTCGACGTACTTCAAAGAATCGCCGGCCCAGCGCGCCTTCAGTCCGGTCATGTGATCGAAATCCATCACCACCTTGTTGTCTTCAACCCAACCCGGAGAGACGGGGGTGCGATACTCGTAGAAATTGGTGGAATCGGTTCCCAATCTCAAAAAGAACTCCAAATTCTCTGCGGCTGCGTCTTCAGGGCCGTGAACGAACATCTCCAGGTACCGGTAGGTGGTGTAATCCTCGGGCTTGGTGAATATTCGATAGGCAAGACCCTGATGGCCAGGCTTCAAATTGGCGAACTTGAACACCAGAGATTGCTCCTTCTCCCTGACATTGGTCTGGCGATTCAGGGTGCCCGCTATGCCGGGAGGGGGATAGTAGTCTGGATCCTCGTGGGTGTTTTTGACGAAGACTTCGAATTCCTCGTTCGGCGGAGTCCCGATGGGCAGGGGGGTCTGGCGATTGGTCCGGCTGGATATGCCAAGATTCTGCCACCGGTTTCCCACCAGCTGGATGGAGGCGATTCTTACAAAGCAGCTGTCCTGGGAGCTAACCCATAACCTGGCAAATCTGATGTTGCCCCAATCCGGATCGCCGATCAGGGTGTAGTTGAGACGATCCTTCAGAGGCACCCGGTACAACTTCCAGCCCGTTTGGGTTTCGGCTGCCAAAAACTCGCTCTTGCTCAGATCTATGGCAAATTCGAAGTACTTGTTGGTCAAATCCAGAATGCTGTTGGAGTTTATGTCCTCGGCATCCGGACGTATTCCCCTGTCCGGATCGTCCCGGTTGCCCTGGGTACCGTTTATGCTTCCCTCGTCGCTGTAGTAGTTGTACTTGTCGTAGGCAAAGTTGTCTCCGGAAGGATCTACGTGCACGGAGTCACCGTAGAATTCTCTCTCGGCTGAGTCGTCGTGATGGTCCTTCAGCTTCTGCCCCAGCCCGTCCAGCCCGGTATCTTCGTGCGGTTCAAGTATACCGTCCCTCTGGCCGTTAACCGGTTGGTCCTCGGTATCAAGCATCTGGTTACCGTTCAGGTCCTCCGATATCTCTCCCAAATCCACGTGCAAGACGCCATTGTCTCCATGGACCCAAATCTCCAGAAACTTGGTCCGGCTCTGGTCCCAGGCACCCTGATAAAGGGAACGCATTATTCCGCTCCATCTGCTTTCCTCCGGCGTATCCTTGAAACCCTGGTTGGAGGGACGGTGGGCTCTCCGCTGGAAGAAATCCAGATGCATGACGTTGGTCCTCTCCTCGTTCCTTTCGGTTTCCTTGTTGGGCCAGATCTCTCTCACCGGCACCTGGTCGTACGGATTGTACCAGTACATCCTGCATCTGGTGCTGTCGGCATAGCCCGCGGGAGGACTGGACAAGGTCCATACTCCTCGACGGATGCTCAAGTCAGTATACTCCAGCGAGCCCTCGAAATCGTCGATGAAGGCCCGATTCCTGGTGTTGGGGTTGGGAACGCTTTGAGCCAGATCCCCCCGGAAAGTCATGGACGATGGCGCCTCCGTGTGCACCCAGGGTATGGTGTTGAGCATGCCGGTGAAGAATTTGGGAGCGGTATTAAAACTCAGATTACTTCCCCAGATGAAGTTCCTTATGGGTTCCTGTCCCACACGCGGCCTCTCCTCTGCCGTCTTTTCACTTTTGTATATTCCCACCGCGCCGAACTTGAGGTTGTTGCCAAGGTTGTATTCCGTCATCAGCCCGAAAACGCTTTTCTTCTCCGGCATCAATAGCGGAGCGTACTCGTAGTTCACGGTCAGATCGGCGTTGGGACTTAAGGCCTCGGGATTGATGAAGGTGATCTGGCCGATCTCATACATTATGGTGTAGTCTTCTCCGCGGGTGAGGGGCCTGCCGTTTAAGGTCACCGTCTCCGACCCCTCTATTATGGGGGCATGACCCAGGCGGTATTGAGATTCGCGCGAAGCCGATTCGACCCACATGTAGTAGGCACTGTTCTCGGCGGGCTCGTTTTTGACGGTCCAGGAATATATCTGCTCCACCTTATCCTTGAGGGTGTCTCCCGGATTTCCGGTGAAGGAGATGTTGGGGTGGGGAGCGAATGGATGTCGGTTGGGAAAGATGAGGTAGCCCAGGCCGAAATCGATCTGCCGGTAGTCTACGATTCCGTCAGGATTCTCGCCGGCGTCCAAGTCCAACTGGTCCAGACCGAATATTCGCAGATAGGAGGTGTTATCCTGGTTTCTGGGATCTTCGTTTATGTTCTCCGCCAGGGGAAGCCCTTTGTAAATGTCCAGGCGGAAGCCTTCACGCTCTATGTTCTTTCGA
>CAYFQZ010000120.1:0-2756 GCA_964345305.1 uncultured Ignavibacteria bacterium
GGGTTCTTACCGGCAAGTTGGCAAACCGGTTCGTCCATAGAGAGAATGGTAAGCGATTCGTCTGAAAGCTGGCGATGGTAGTCGGCACTTGAGAATTAAACTGAGCTTTTGGTTGACAAATCGGAAATAGCGGTTATATTTAACGTGGGAAAGGTCAAGACCTCACCTAACAGAGTGCTTGGGCTCTAAGCGGCTCAGCTTCCCAAAAAGGCTTCCCAGTGCCCAGGGCCTGAATCCAGGTTCGCCTAATCAGGCGCACGAACCAGCCCGGATCGGGCTGCCGGAGGTGACGATGAAAATCCTGAGAATCTCGGTTGTGGCGCTAGCCCTTCTCTCGGGCTTTTTTGTGCTTTTTTCAGATGCCACCGCTCAGCAACTGATGCAGGCCAGGATCTATCCGGTTGACAAGGGGCAGGTGGAGCAAATCTTTCGCCTCCAATTGGACATCGCCTACGTCAAAGCCGGAGAGTATATCGATATCGTCACCCATCAGGAAGAATTCGATCAACTGCTCTCGTGGGGATATGACGTCAAGATCGTGCACGAGGATCTGGTGGCCTTCTACCAGAGCCGACTGGAGAGCGTCAAAGATATGGGCGGGTACCATACTTACAGCGAGGTGATGATTGCCCTCGATTCCATGCATGCGCTGTATCCCTCCATTACCACGGCCAAGATGGATATCGGTCACAGCCTCGAAGACAGCGTAATCTGGGCCATCAAGATCTCGGATAATCCGGACGTGGACGAGGATGAACCGGAGGTATTCTACAACAGCCTGATTCACGCCCGCGAGCCAGCCGGCATGGAGGTGCTCCTGTATTTTATGTGGTATCTTCTGGACAACTACGGCAGCGATCCTGAGGCTACCCACCTGGTAAACGACCGGGAGCTGTGGTTCGTGCCGGTGATCAATCCAGACGGCTATTGCTATAACGAATATCAACATCCCGGAGGCGGTGGAATGTGGCGGAAGAACCGGCGCAATTGCGGCGGTGGAGATTGGGGTGTAGATTTGAACAGAAACTGGGGCTACATGTGGGGATACGACGACGAAGGCTCCAGCCCCTATTGTTGGGACGAGACGTACCGTGGAGATTCCGCCTTTTCCGAGCCATCCACGCAGGTAATGAGGGATTTCTACCTGAGCAGGGATTTCGTGATGTCCCTGGATAACCATTGCCACGGAGACTGGCTGCTCATTCCCTGGAGTTATGATCAGATATATACTCCCGATCACAATCTGTTCGTGGCAATCACCGAGTCCATGGCGGTCTTCAACGGGTATACGCCGGCTACCTGCTGGGAGGCCATGTATCCGGTCAACGGCGGGAGTATCGATTGGGAATACGCAGAGCTGGGAATCCTGGGCGTTTCTCCCGAAATCGGGAACGAAGAGGACGGGTTCTGGCCTCCGCCCGAGCGTATACTGCCCTTATGCCAGCTTAATCTGCAGCCCAATCTGTTGTTCGCGGAGCTGGCCGACAACCCGCACAGGATTCTCCCGCCAGTCTCACCGGTGCTGGCGCCTGTAGACTCGGTCCCCTTCGATTATACCGTCTCGTGGTCGCACCATGACACCCTGAATCCGGCCATCGTCTTTGAGCTGGTGGAGATGACGGGGTTTGAGCGGATCACTTTTGATGTGGAGAGCGGATCCGCTGACTGGGACCTGGACGGATTTACGGTTTCCACCGCCAGGAGCCATTCGCCCACGCACAGCTTCTATTCGGGACAGGGAAATCACCTGAACAACAGGGCAACGTCGATCACCAGCATCAACGTCCAGCCCGGAGATAGCTTGAAGATGTGGTGCTGGTACTTTATCGAAGAGGACTGGGATTACGCTTACGTGGAGATATCCACCAATGGAGGAACCAGTTTCTTCTCCATACCGGGGAACATAACTACCAGCAGCAATCCTCACGGCACCAATCAGGGCCACGGAATCACCGGCACTTCCGGAGGGTGGGTGCAAGGCAGGTTTGACCTGGGTGATTATGAAGGACAACAGATCTTTCTCCGGCTGCGTTACGTGACCGACACCTGGTACTGTGATGAGGGGTTCTATGCGGACGACATTTACCCGTTCGAAAGGTACACAAGCGTTGTCTCTCTGTCCGATGCCATCGCCGACACCTTCTATCAGATTGCCGGGCAGTCAGAAGGAACTTACAGCTACAAGGTGAGGGCCAAGGACCAGCAGGATCAGTGGGGAGCCTGGAGCAACGTGGAGACGGCAGTGGTGATCACCGGAGAGTTCACGCGGGGAGATGCCAACGGGGACGGCAGCATCACTCTCAGCGACGTGGTATTCCTGATCAACTATCTGTACAGGGGAGGCAGCGCTCCTGACCCGATGGCTGCGGGAGATGCCAACAGCGATAGTCAAATAGATTTGGCAGATGCGGTGTATTTAATTAATTACTTGTTCAAAGGAGGATCCCCTCCGTAATAATGATGGGTGGTTCATAGAACGAGTCAAAAAGAGACCTAAAGCCCGGGAGCGGGCCGTCTGAAGTTTCCCTTATTTGCCCCCCCTTTTAACCCCCTTTTTTCAGACACCCGCTCCCTCTTTATTTGCTTCCTGCCGCTGAGCTTACACAGAAACACGCATCCTGAGATTCTCAAGGGCATGCTTCTTACTCGATCGCCTGTAAGAATCAGTGTGAAATATCGAGTCAGAAGGTCGACTGGAGAATCGAAAAAACAGGATTAATCCTGTCGCACCAAAAACAGATTCTCAATGCAGACAA
>CAYFQZ010000121.1:0-1841 GCA_964345305.1 uncultured Ignavibacteria bacterium
CCGGACATTGATGAAGTGCTCGATAGGCTTCTGCCGGACTTAGCCGCAGCACTGAATGCCAAACAAGCCTTCGTAGCTGTGCTACGGGAAGATGAAGGCGGAAAAAAGAAATGGTTCGAGCTGACCGCAGTACACCCTAGAAAGGATCTGGGTGACCGTCATCTCGGATGGTCGGAATTGTTGCAAAAGCTCATCAAGGATGGGAGACCAAGAGTCATCGACCCTCTTGGGGAAGAAGTGCGAGCCCCCATTGCAGGGCTTGAGATCTTTGATGCCACATCTGCAGTCTTAGTTCGAATGCAACCTGCTGGCCATGTGCGCGTTGTAGGTATATGTAATAAGGCTCATCCAGTCCTGGGTCCTTACTTGGCTGCTGATGGAATGGCACTCAACAACATCGTAGAGTTGGTGGCCATAGGGGCTCGAGTGGGCGAGCGGCGTAGACGAGAGTTGGAGAGTATCCGTACGACCTCTGCAGCGATTAGTTCCTCTCTTGACGTCCAAGAGGTTCTAGGAACGATCGTGGACTCGATTATCCAAGTCACGGGATGCCAGAAGTCGGCTATTTTCCTTGTGGACAAAGATAGAAATGAGCTCAGTTTGGAGATGGCCCGGGGCTTAAGCAAGGAATATGTCTTGGGCTCGAGGTCATTGGAGGTAGGCCCAAAGACTAGAGCGGCGGTCATCTTCTATGGGGCACCCATCGCAGTGAGGGATACAGAAGCGGAGCGCAGATTCACTGTTTACAAAGAGTTGGGCCGTCAAGAAGGGTTTCGGGCCCTCATAGATGTTCCCATGAGGATCAAGGAAGAGACAATCGGGACTATAACCGCTTACTACGCCGAGCCTCACGACTTCTCTAAGGAGGAGATTAGCCTCATTGCCACTTTTGCCAACCAAGCGGCCATCGCCATTCAGAACGCCCAGTTGCGTAGGCGAGAACTGGAGAGCCTCCTCGTGACTTCGGGTGCAATTAGATCTGCACTTGACCTGGACTCTCTACTTCCATTGGTTGCCGGCAAGGCAAGAGAGGTCTTTGAAGCCCCGGCCACCAGCCTAATGCTTTGGGACAAAGCAGAAGAGAATCTGGTCATAAAGGCTAGCTGGGGCCTGTCTGATGAGTATGTGCAACAGCAATGTATTCCTAAAGAGAAATTCTATACTGCAGCCGCTTCGAACGGTAGATTCCATTCCTTTGTCACGCCAGATTTGCGTCTTGAGCCCCTTGGACGGCCAGAACTGTATGAGAAAGAACGTCTCTGCACGGCCCTGAGCACACCACTCCTGGTGTCTGACAAGCTGATTGGCGTTCTGGATATCTACAGTAACGATGAGCCTCGTGAATTCACTCCGGGCGAAATCGAGTTGGCTGCAATCTTTGCCAATCAGGCGGCCATTGCTATTGAAATCGCTCAGCTTCACCAGCAGACTGAACGGCGAGGTGAACAACTGGCAGCTCTTGATCAGATCGTATTGGACATCGCTAAGCGGCTGGAAACAAAGGCACTCTTACGAGCGATCGTGGAGCGGGCCACAGAGTTGGTTCAGGGCACAGGCGGGGGTGTCTACCTATTCATCGAGGCAGACCAGGCGTTCAGATCAGAGACTGTGTGCGGGCTCCCTTCTGAACTAGAGGGGGTACGAATAGAGAAGGGCAAAGGTGTGATTGGCCAAGTCTTGCGAACCAGACGACCTTTCGCCGTGGGAGACTACCGACACTGGTCAGCCAGACTGCGAAACCTTGACAAGTACAACCTAACGACTGTTGTAGGCGCGCCCATCATGTTAGGAGATCAATTCCTCGGCACTATTGCTGTGCACGACATCATGCAGGGCACGGT
>CAYFQZ010000122.1:0-2904 GCA_964345305.1 uncultured Ignavibacteria bacterium
CCCCTCAACATTCTATTTATCATCCGAAAGGATCGCTCCATGGTCTCGAGCGAACTTCGCTCCGTTCTTAATGTCCTGAACATAGTCAAATTGTGGGATGAACTCGGACTTCCGGGTTATATCGAAAACTTTGATAGTACGCATATTCTTCGGCTTGAAGGTTGTGGGCCCCTCGATTTGCCAATAGTAGGTCTCTGATTCGAAGACCTTCTCAATAATTCCAGCGTCTTCAGTGGCAACTCGAATCGTCTTCGGTGCCCCGACCTTGCCTACGCACCTAGCAGCTAGGTTCACAGCTTCGCCCAAAGCTGTAACGGACATCAAATTCGCGGTACCAACGATAGCGACAACGATCTGGCCAGACGCAATCCCTATCTTTGGAGCGAAGTTGTAGGAATCATTGGCCAGTATGGATCGCGCCGCGATCAAGGCCGATTCCATTGGTGATGAATCCGATTCTGAGGCCGGGAAGACGACCATTAATTCGTCGCCAATGAATTTGTCGACTATGCCACCAAGATTCTTAGTTTCCTCGTCGAACCACGTGAAAAAGTGGCTAACAAGAAACGCACACTCCACCCCATCTAGCGTGGATGCCAGTTTACTGTAACCAGGGAGATCCGCGAATAATACCGCCCCAAAGGTCTCAATACCCGCAACCGGAAAGCGACCCGGATTCAAGATCGACCCGTCTGAGAACGTTGCAACACGCTCAAGTCCCCCGTCTTTCAGATATTGAAAAAGTGTGTTTCTTCCGAACATCCCACGTGCCTTTCGACCTATCAACTTGGCGCTAAGCTGCGGGCGCTTTCAGTGCGGACATTGCTTTGCAAGGAAGGTGACGAAGCGACCGCCTGCTTCATCGCCCTGTTATGTGGCTTTTTTTGATCATGGAAACACGGTACCTGCAACAGCTAGTTCACAGAGTCTTGTCTTTAGGAGAACAACCAGTTCTCTTGTGTCTCGAAGGTTCCGGATATCGTCACCCGTTATCAGCAGTATGCGCCGAAACTCACGAAGGCTGCCCGCTATGATCTGATGCGCTGCCGTCCGATCCTTAGCACTTCCGGTCACCCCTCTCAGAGCTACGAGGATACCAACGTCCAGCCCTCGGTCCTTAAGTTTACGATCGAACCAAGCAACTTCGGCGCTACTAACTGGACGCGACCAATTCTTCGCTTCGACGAGAAGAACGCTAGGCAGAAAGTCAAAGGCTCGAGAGCGCTTCTCGTTCCACAAAGCCACATCAATTTCCTCAGTTCGAAAAGTATTGAGCGTGTTTCGATGAGTTACTTCGATTCCGGGTACGCGCCCGAACAAATAACATACAAGATCCTCGAGGGCCTTGCCTTGCTCAGAGATATCGCGTCCATCGTTCCCAACACCCAGAAGACGCTCGATCCGCCTCTGTGAAAGGGCCGCCATTACTGGCCTCCACCTTGGACGCGAGCGTTTCGGAGTTCTCGCACTGTCTCGGCAAAGCTCTTGTCGCGCAGTCTCTCAAGCAGATCTGCGATCGTCAGAGTAAGGACGGAGCCCGCGAAGGGAAGACCAACAAGAGCGGCTGAAACCAGCGGCAGTACGAGAAGAGCCCATTGGGTCTTGCTCTTCTGTCGATACGTCTCCACCTGCTCCAGGGCTTGTTGAACATGCTCCCGGTCGCGGACTTGCGCCTTCACCTCTATCAGCATCGGATTGCCAACAACAGCTTGGAGGTCGTCGGACCAGACCGCGATGCCCGCGCCCCGCTCAGGCGACGAACTCCGGGTGACCGTCGAGACTCCGCTGGCCTTGAGCAGATCCACTACGAGCTGCTCAAGTTCTGTCCCTGTCATCTCAGGTCCCCGCTCACGAACTAGGTTTAGGTAGCGATCAACCTGATTACCAAGGGCACGCTCCGTCGGGCGTGGCCTTGGCGACTTATGGGGCTTCCTTTGCGAGCTTGCCTGGATCTGATCGAGGGCAAAACCGATTGCCTCCCGGTTGTCAGGATCCGCTCGGACGTACACCCTTCCGGCAAGATTGCTGGGCAACTGTCCATATTCAGGAGACACAAGTAGCAGAATCTGCTTGCCGAGTCCTTGAGCCAGGCCTAGCTCGAAGAAGACATTTGGCGATGACTCTGTGCTAATGACGGCAATAACGAGATCAGATGCACGTAGTGTTTTCTCAACGTGCTCTTGGACGGACACGCCCATCGAGGGTAACTCATATGCGGTCCAGGCTTCGATTCCGCGACACTGGAGTTCCTCCTTGATTGCTTGCAGCTCCACTCGACCAGAGGCTGCCATGAAAGCCCTCTTGATTCGAGTCTTCTGCTCCACCATTCTCTTGCCTCCTTAAATCAGTAGATTCGTGAGGGGCTTTGCGCAGGCAATATGACATATAGTATCCAGTTACAGGCAACTGGATATACTGCAAAAAGTCGCATTAAAGCTTCCGTGAGGAACTTGCTAGAAACCATAATCACCATTCCTTCTGACGATTAGAACCTCCTGGCCAAATCAATCTCGGAAATGCATTGCACGCGCTTGTAATATAACCAGATAATGGTAACAAGTGGCTTTGGATGAACCATCATGACATGTGCACAGACTCTGATACGAGAGCGCCACGCTTCTGTAATCTACTGGCGCGAGGAAATGGCGCATCATTTGATATTAGAACATCAAAACAATAGCTTTGAAACCGAATCTAGGTGCAAGAAAAGGATCGTTAAGGCCTCTAAGTATTTATAGGGAAAGAAGCTATAGCTAGATGTGTATCACACTCCCCTTTACGGTGCAGAGTTTATCATAGAGGTTTTGAAAAGGCAATTATAAAGTTAACAATACGTTGGAAGGATAACCCCTAACGGTCACCAAAATGGATCATCCTCCTCCCTATTCGATAGATCGAAAAATC
>CAYFQZ010000123.1:0-1767 GCA_964345305.1 uncultured Ignavibacteria bacterium
AGGTTCAAAGCCGCGATGCTTAATCAGCATTGCTCAACTCCTTTCCTGCCTTAAAGCGAAGAGTGTGTTCTGGAAGTGCCTTACACCTTGATGTGTAGTCGGAGTCATTCCTGAACAGCCAGTAGTGCTTTCAGGTTTCTTGACAGGAGCTCCAGGTATTCGACCAGGCCGATGCGATCCAACTTGTCCAGCGTCTTCTTGTGGAAATTCTCTTTGGTGGAATTTTGCAGGATCAGTTCCGTCTCCTCCGCGGAGAATGTTACCACTTGCACTGTTCTTCGAACGGATGGCGGAATCTCCGGACACACGTGTTGACAGATCATGCAACCTACCAGGCAGTTGTGCCAGGAGGGGTCGATCCAATCCGGAAACGGTCGTTCACTTTCGTTGTGGTAGGTAATACATTTCTCCGCACGCAACAGGAAACGGTCAGACGAGACCGCGCCTGACGGACACTTCTTGAGACACGCAGTACATGTATGGCATCGATCCAACATCTGCGGCTCCTGCCAGTGATCTTCGGACAGAGGCGCGTCGGTACAATAGACGGTCAGACGGTGATAGCTGCCCATACCGTCCACGTAAGTTATGTTGTTCTTTCCGTACTTGGCCAGTCCGCTGCGGGTCGCCACGAGTTTCTTGGGAAGCGGCGCATTCACCAACCGGTATCCTTCCGAATTGAGCACGCCGGCTATACAATCATGCACCTGTTGATCCGTGTGGTGGTCGTATGTGGGCGGGACGATTACCTGGAATGGCCGTCCGTTCCGTGTGAACGTAACCTGTAGAGCGGGAACTTGCTTGGCGACTACAATGATAGAGCGCGCTTGGGGCAGAGCCTCCGGGATCTTGAAATCGAATGCATAGGAATACCTACGATAGACTTCGTCGGCAAGCAGCCCTTGCGAATGAACGCGCTCTATCTCATTCTCTAACTCACCAAGATGCTCAACCGAAACCGCACGGGCCTTGCAACCGATTCGTTCCAGTTTGGAAGTGACCTTGCCCCATATGGAGTTTCTCTGACTCATCGTGACTCCTATCCGTGAGCGGAATTGTCAAAGGGATATCAGCGAGTATGCAGCATTGAAGCTATCCAGAGCGCTCACACCTGAGTATACGAGCGCTCCGGGAGCGAGGTTGCGCATTGGCATGACGCATCAGGGCTGGGGGCAGTCGATGCTGGTTGGCTTTGGGAATTCCTATTCAAGAAAGATTAAGAGAGAACCTGGCATATGTCACCGGCTTTGCTTATCGGCCACTGGGAGCTCCAAATAGCCGGGATGCTCTGTATCGTGATACAGCGTGATGTGGGCGGTGCGGGCGTCCTTGCCAGACTCGGAGGCCACCTCGCCTCCGCTGTTGTAGTTCTTCTGCCAGTAGATGGAATTGGGCGCCCTGATTACCAGTCGCAGCCTGCTTCCTTTGGCGATCTGTCGGGAGAAAAAGAAGAAACCGTCAAACTCGTAGCGATTGATCTTTCCCGACTCTGCCAGTTTCTCCTCCCTTAAGGACTCGCGATAGCGCGCCCGCATCATGTCATGAGACAGGAGTATGCTGGTGCCGTCGGGCTTGATCTCGTAGAGCAATATCCGAAAGTCAGTATCGGGCACATCCATTTCGATCCAGGCGACGAGCTTGGGGTATCCGGTGATCTCTGTGTCGTCAGGAAAAGGCTGGCTGTGATACACCAGACCAGCTTCAAAGAGCTTGAGGGCGTACCGCTGGTCGGTGATCCAGTTCTTGATATCTTCCTTCTCAAACTCA
>CAYFQZ010000124.1:0-13645 GCA_964345305.1 uncultured Ignavibacteria bacterium
CGATTCCGTCAAGCTGGAGGCTTATGACTCTTTGTATTTTGAGGCTCAGGACTGGAACATTGGGTTTGACGGGATCATAGCTGATCCGGCTTACCGCCACAATGTGGATGCGGGGCTGGTTACCGATACAACCGATCGCTACTGGGACTATGAGTATGAGGTGGAAGTGTTCCCGGGCCAGCCGGTCTACTTTGCGGTGACCGCATTCGATGTGGGTGACCCTCAGACCGGTCTCTCACCCCTGGAGGCCTCCCGTCTGGTGAATGCCAGCATGGTTTATCCTTTGGACGATTGGGAGACGGTGGAGGCGGAAGGTCTGGCGGTGGAGGTCTTCCCCAATCCCTATCGCATAGACGGCAAGTACGACGAAGATGACTATGAGGCGGGCGGCAATTACGGACGGCGCGTCAGATTCGTGAACGTGCCTCCTCGCTGCAACATCAGGATCTACACCCTGGACGGGGATCTGGTTCAGACCTTATATCATGAACACGATCCGGATGCTTCCGAGGCCACCTATGCCGAGTGGGACCTGATCTCCCGCAATACCCAGGCGGTGGTATCGGGGATCTATCTTTTCAGCGTGGAAGACAAGGATACCGGAGAAAACCAGGTAGGAAAATTCGTCATAATCAAATAAGGGCACAGGCCAAGATCTTAGGCCCTTGACTCTGTTCAACCGGCGGAGAAAAGTACAAAGTTGCTGCGGGGCAGCACTGCCCCGCAGCAATTACGCCTGCAGGCGTTTTTGCCTGCGAAATTCAGTTCTGTCCCTCTGGACTTCTACTTCTTGACAGGGTATTTCGGTCTTTCGGGCAGTTTCTTCGGCTCCTCTCTTATCTTCTTCATGACCTCCTGAATCGCTCTCTCCAGCTGAGGGTCCTGTCCCTTGATAACCAGATCAGGTCGGTTATCCACCTCGATATCCGGGTCCACTCCGTAATTCTCCACGTCCCACTCGCCCTCAACGTTCATAAAGGCAATTTCCGGTACCGTAACATAACCACCATCCATTAGCGGTATTCCGCGTGAGATTCCGACCAGCCCTCCCCAGGTTCGCGTTCCGATCAGGGGCCCCAGCTCAAGTTCCCGGAAGTAGAAAGGAAAAGCGTCGCCTCCGGAGCCAGCATCTTCGTTCATTATGCACGCCATGTGTCCGTAAAGGGCCACCCGCGGGGTTCTGACCAACGGCCCTTCTCTTCGAGACCACAGGCTCAGGATTCGTCTCTGAAGATGTTCCACGAACATGTCGGGAATCATCCCTCCCGCGTTGTAGCGAACGTCCACGATAAGTCCTTCCTTGTCGGCCTGAGCATAGAAATAGCGTGAGAACTCGTTTAATCCCCACAGGCTGGTGTTGGGCACGTGGAGATAGCCCACCCTTCCATCGGTGGCTTGCTCCACCTTCCTGCGATTCGTCTCCACCCAGTCCAGATAGCGCAGCATGTACTCAGAACCCGCCGGCTTCACCGTTATCTCGCGGGCATCCGTCGCCGAGGGTTCATGGTTCACCTTGAGCTTCACCTGCTTGCCCACGGTCTTCTCGAAGTATTGATATGGATTGGCCGGGTATCTCACCTCCTCTCCGTTGACCGCAATAAGATACTCTCCCTGTTTGACCACCACCCCGGGCTCGGTGAGCGGGGCACGGCGATCGTCTTCCCAGTTTTCGCCCTGATAGATCTTCTTGAAACGGTAGAAGCCGCTGTTTTTGTCCGGCTCGAAATCCACTCCCAGAAGCCCGACGTTCACCGCCTCGGTTCTGGGCATCTTGCCTCTCCCTACATAGGTATGAGACGTGGTAAGTTCCCCGATAAGTTCCCCGATCAGGTAGGTCAAATCCCATCTGTGGGCCACGTATGGAACCAGCTGCCCATATTTCTGCTTCATCCCTTTCCAGTCCACGCCGTGCATGTTCGGATCGTAGAAGAAATCTCTTTCCAGGCGCCAGGCTTCCTCGAACATCTGCTTCCATTCGCCCTGCGGGTCCACCTTCATCTCCATTCCGGACGTGCTCAGCTTGCCATCGCCGACCTTGTTACTTCCCTTTTTGGCATCGATGATGCCGTAGGTGTTTCCGCTCTTGTAGATGATCTTCTCGCCCTTGGAGGAGATGTCGTAGTTGTTGATCCCGGAGATGATGGTACTTTCTTCCTTCTCCTTCAAATCGTACATGCGCAGCTCGTTCTGGCCACCGCTGCCGCCTCTTTCCCGTATGGCAGGGGCGGAGAGGTAGAACAACTTGCCCTTGGGAGCCGTGAGATGATAGTAGTTGCCGGGTTTTATCGGCACGCCCACCACTCGCTGATCTATGTTCTCCAGGTCGATCTGCACGTCCTTGGATTTCTCCTTGTCCTCGTCTTTGTCCTTCTTCTTATCCTTGTCCTTTTCGTCCTCGTCTTCTTCTTCCTTCTTTTCATCCTCCTTCACCTCTTCCTCGTCGCTTTCCGGAGCGAAGGGAGATAGACTGTCTGCCTGAAGCGTTACCAGGTATATATTTCTGACGTTACGGTAGACGTAGTCCGAGCGCTCGAAATCGCCGAAGATCGGATCGAATGTTCGTGCCGAGATGAAGTAAAGGTATTTTCCTTCCGGATCGAACGCCGGACGGAAATCGTCGTTCACATCGTCCGTAATCTGGTACACCTTACCCTTATCCAGCGAGTAAAGGTATATAGATGCGAAATAGGCGCGATTGTTCTTGGAATAGGCGACCCATTTGCTGTCAGACGACCAGACATAGTCGCGGATTTCGGAAACCTCGGCCTGGTCCACCAGAACCGGTTCCTTGTTTTCGATATCCACGTAGTAAAGCCGCAGCTTCTTGTCTGAGTAAAGCAGCTTCTTGCTGTCCGGCGACCATCTGGGTTCGAATCGGTAGCATTGGCCATCAAAGGTTATGCGTTCCTCCTCTCCGCTTCCGTCCTGCGGTCTGAGGTATATTTCATATTCTCCGGTGCGATCGGAGAGATAGGCTATCCACTTCCCATCCGGCGACCAGGCCCCCATCACTTCGCGTATCACCGGAGTCTGGGTCAGGTTACGCACCTCGCCTTTCTCCTCGGGCACCGTGAATACCTCACCCCGGGCGGTGAACAACGCCCTCTTGGCGGAGGGAGAAAGGCTGTAATCGTAGACCAGACCGGCCACCTTTTCCCAAGTCGGGCGCGCTAGTATGCGTTCTGCCGGCACCTTTACCGTCAGTTTCCTTGTCTTCTCGGTCGCCAGATCGAGGACGTAGAGATAGCCGCCGTTCTCGTACACGATGGAGCCCGGGCCCAGGCTGGGCCATTTTACGTCATATTCCTTGTGATTGGTTATCTTTCGGATGCCTTCGGTCTTCAGATCGTAGCAGTATATATTGAGGTCGTGTTCCCGATCGGAGTTAAAGTAGATCTTGTCACCATGCCACATGGGCACATTGTCCGTGCCCTTCCAGTCCGTGATCTTCTCCACGGAGTTTGTTTTAAGATCATATATCCAGATATCCTGCGCCCGGCCGCCGTAGTAGCGTTTCCAGGTGCGAAATTCCCTCAAGTTCCTGTTGTAGGCGATCTTGTTCCCATCCGGAGAGAATGAGGCAAATCCCGCCTCCGGAAGCTTCAAGGCCTCCGGAAAGCCTCCTTCAGCATCGATGCGATAGAGCCTGGCTGAGGGAAAAGATTCTCTGGCAGACCGAAAGAGAATCTCCTTCCCGTCGGGAAACCAGTCCACGACCCAGTCGTCAAGGGTAAGCCCGCCGGAGGGCTGTCCTTCACCCGGACGATAAGTCAGCCTTCTTGGCTCCCCGCCCTCGGCCGGCACCACGTATACATCTCCGTTGCCATCGTAGGCGGCGGTAAAAGCTATGTATTTGCCGTCGGGAGAGAACTTGGGAAAGGCCTCGTATCCATCAAAAGAGGTCAGCCTTCGGGCAGTGCCTCCGGAAGAGGAGACAGTCCACAGATCTCCGCCGTACACGAAGACTATCTTATCCTGGTAGATATCCGGAAACCGCAGAAGACGAGTCTCTTCCGCAAAAGCAGCGCTGCAGAGCAAGGCCAGCAGCAAAATCCCTATCGGGAAAACCCTGGAAGTCATCATAGTCCGACTCCTATTATTTGGGGGTTAAAAGGAGGTCAGAAGGCGAGCATCTCTCGATAGGCTTTGATTCAAGCACCAAGTAACCTTAGCCTTTTAAAGTAAGTCCGCGCGTTCCCGTCGTCAACACAAGATTGGCCGGGCCAGATGCGTCACTCCTTCCAATACGCGTTTTTCGCCCAAGATGTTCAATCTTTCAGCAGGGGTATCATCTCGCTCCCGGGCGGATCGCGTACGGAAAGAACCGGCCTCGGCATGAGGACCCCAGTCGCGCAGAATCGAAAGAAGATGCCAGCCCGGCCGCTGGACGCGATATCGGCGCCGTCATCTCTCGCAGCAGGAGCCACATCGGAGAACTCTCAGCCATCCGGAGGCCTGGTTATCCTTTATCTCACCGGATAGGGAGGCCTTCCAGGGAGCTTCTTGGGTTCCTGGTCCAGCTTTTGCATCACCATTTCGATGGCTTTCTCCAGCTGGGGGTCCCGGCCCTGAACGACTTGGTCGGGCAAGTTGTCAATCTCAATATCCGGATCCACTCCGTGATTCTCCATTATCCAATCACCATCCACCCCGAAGGCAGCGAATTCCGGTACCGTGACATACCCTCCACCCAGAAGAGGAGGAAAGCCGCGAATCCCTACCACTCCTCCCCAGGTACGCCTTCCGATGACCGGCCCCAATCCGTACTCCCGGAAGAAGTAGGAGAAGTTATCCCCGTCCGAGGCAGAGTACTGGTTGGCGATACATACCATGTGACCGTGGAAAGCGGCCTCGGGATAAGTGTAGTCGGCGGCATTGCGTGAGCAGCCCATTCCCACCACCTCCCGACGCAGTCTCTCCAGTATCATCTCTGAAACGAATCCCCCACCATTGTAACGCACGTCCACTATCAGCCCCTCCTTCTTGACCTGAGGAAAGAACGACTCGGCGAATTCGTTCAATCCCCCTCCTCCCATATCCGGAATGAAGATGTATCCCACCCGGCCGTTGGTAGCCTGGACCACCTTCCGGCGGTTGGTCTCGACCCAGTACCTGTATCTCAGTTTGTATTCACTCTCTATGGGTTTGACGGTTACCTCCCGGGCATCCTCCGGCGAGGGCTTGGAGTTGACTTTCAAGGTGACCGTCTTTCCCACGGTGTTTTCAAATAGGTGGTAAGGGTTGGTCGGATACTGCAGAATCTTACCGTCGACTGCCACCACGTACTCTCCCTGCCGCACGTCCACCCCCGGCTCGGTCAGAGGCGAACGAAGATCCTCCTTCCAGTTCTGCCCAGGATAGATCTTCTTGATTCGGTAAAACCCCGACACGGTATCTGCCTCCCAGTCTATGCCCAAGAGGCCGGTCTTGACCACCTCCATCTTGGTCCCCTCACCACCGGCTATGTAGGTGTGGGAACAACACAGCTCGCCGATCATCTCTCCCAGGATGTAATTCAAGTCCGTTCTATGAGCCACGTGGGGCAGCATCTCCTGGTATCTTGCACCGATGAGTTCCCAATCCAGACCATGCATGTTGGGGGCGTAGAAGAAATCACGCTGCCTTCTCCAGACTTCGTCGAATATCTGGGTCCATTCCTCCTGTCGATTCAACTTCATCTGCATGTCATCCAATTTCAGAGCTCCGTCTCCGACTTTACAGGAGCTCGTCTTGGAATCGACGATCCCAAACTGCTTCCCGCTCCTGTAAATGATCTTCTCCCCGTCTGGAGAAAGGTCGTAGCCATCCACCGGCGAAAGCAGCACGCTGTCCTTCCGTTTCTTCAAATCGAACAGGTGCAACCTGCCTTGGGGACCACGCTTCCTACCAGTGAGCGTCCAGGAGGGGAGGGAAAGGTAGTACAGCTTGTCCTCGCCAGCCCTCAGCATTCTAAAGTTGCCTGGGTCGGTTGGTACCACCACCACTCGCTCCCCGATTCCCTCGGTGTCGATTCGAATCTTCTCGATCAACTCCGGCTTCTTTTTCTCCTTTTCTTCCCTTTCCTTTTCTTTCCTTTCCCACCTTTCCTGGGGAGATTCGACCTCGTCGCTTTCCGGCGCAAAAGGAGACAGAGTATCCGCCTGTAGGGTTACCACATAGATTTTGGTCATCTCGTTGTAGGTGAAACTGGGCTCAAAAGTGCCCATGCGGGCGTTGAAGTCGCGCTTGGAAAGAAAATAAAGGTACTTTCCTTCCGGATCGAAGGCTGGCTCGGTGTCGTCGGTGAAATCTTCGGTGACTCGATGGATGGACCCCTCATCCAGTGAATAGAGGAAGATGGAGTTCATGCGACTTCTGGCAGGTTTGGCATACGCGATCCATCTGCTGTCCGGTGACCAACAGTAGTCGCGGATCTCCCAGTTTCGGGTGCTGTCCACGAGCATGACTTTCTTGTCGTCTACGTTGATGTAGTAGAGTTTCAGGTCCTTATCGGCAAACAGCAGTTTCTTGCTGTCCGGCGCCCACGCCGGAGCAAAGCGATAGCAATGCCCGTCTGTGGTTATCCTTATTTCCTGGCCTTTACCGTCCTGGGAAACCAGGTACAATTCGTCTTCGCCGGTGCGATCGGAGAGGTAGGCGATCCACTTGCCGTCAGGCGACCAGGCGGGGTTCTTCTCTCTGATGCCGCTGGTGTTGGACAGATTTCTGGTATTTCCTTTCTCTGCCGGCAGGGTGAAAACATCTCCTCGGGCCTCAAGAACCGCCCTTTTTCCGCCGGGGGAGAGACCGAAATCGTGGATGTGTTCTTTCACTGATACGAATTCCGGGCGTGCCAACACCTTGTCGTCCGGAATCTGCACCGATATTTTCTCCGTGCTCTCGCTTTTGAGATCGAGCCGGTAGAGATGACCACCATTCTCATACACTATCGATTCCGGACCCAGGCTGGGCCACTTCACGTCGAAATCCGCATGCTCGGTGACCTTCCTGGTCTGTTCGGCCTTCAGATCATAGCAGAAGATATTGGCGGTGCGATCCCGATCCGAGACGAAGTAGATTCTGTCCTCGTGCCACATGGGCGAAGTATCCGTCCCCTCGAAGTCCGTAATCCTCTCCACCGCGTTCCGATTCAAATCATAGATCCAGATGTCCTGCGCCAGCCCCCCCTTGTATCGCTTCCAGGTTCTGAAATTCCTGAACACGCGATTGTAGGCTAGTTTGGTGCCGTCCGGAGAGAAACAAGTCAGTCCCGCTTCGGGCAGAGGCAGCCTTTCGGGAAAGCCTCCATCCTTTCCGATCAAAAAGAGCATCTGGAACCAGCTGTTGTAGCTCTCCCGCCATGAGCGGAACAGAATCCTCTGACCGTCGGGATGCCAGTCCAAGACCATATCGTCGAATCCGAACCTATCGGCCTGATTTTCAAACCCTGGTCGAAAGGTCAACCTCTTAGGCTCGCCCCCTCCGGCCGGAATGACGTAAACGTCGGTGTTGCCGTCATACTGGCCGGTGAACGCAATCATCTGCCCGTCCGGAGAGAACTTGGGGAAGACCTCGAAGCCTGAATGAGAGGTGAGCCGCCTGGCAATACCTCCCTGGGCGCTCACCAGCCATAGATCTCCTGCGTGCACGAATACCACCCTATCCTTGTGGATATCCGGGAACCGTAAGATGCGCGCTTCCTCAGCCTGCGCCAAACTGAACGTAAGAAGCGCTGCGGTCAGCAAAACAAAACACGTCTTCCAGCGACTCACTTCTACCTCCTTGATTTATGCATTGGATTGAGCATCCAGGTGAAACCTCACCTGCAATCGGGCATAGGGCGAAACTTCACATCCCGACAGGCTCAGCTTGACGCCGAAACTCGTCCGGCCGGCTGCGCCTTGCTTCAGGAGAATTTACTCCTTTGTCTTGATTTGGCAAGCTCGTTTTACCCAGAATTGTGCTTGACAAGCTGACCTTGAGCACTAGATTTCGGCGTAAACGAATCTCATGCCATGATAAAGGAGGTCATCAATGAGAAAGTGTGTTCTGATTGCCGCAGTTTTTGTCCTCTATTCTCTGTCAGGCAAGCCATCAGGGGCGGATGAAACGTGGAAGAAACGGCTGGACCTTGGTCTGACCCTGACTCAAAACTCCTATTCCGATAACTGGACAGGAGGTGAGGCCGGAAATATAAGCTGGTTGGCCAACGCCAATTCCGACTTCGAGAAACAGCTTTCGGAAAGGCTCAACTCCAAAACCACCTTCAAGTTTTCCTTTGGCCAGACCCACACTCAGAACAAGGAGACCAAGAAGTGGGCAAAACCGGAGAAATCCACCGATCTGATAGATATCGAGACGGTGGCCAGGTTCACTCTGCAGACCTGGGTGGATCCTTATCTGGCTTTGCGATTTGAGAGCCAGTTTCTGGACGCCAGCGTTTCGCAGGTCAAAAGGTACGTCAATCCCAAGAAGCTCACCGAATCCGGCGGCGTGTCCAGACAATTCTACAAAACCGAAAACGACGAGGTGCTGTCCCGCCTGGGGCTTGCCTTGAGGCAGATCATCACAGAGGATATCGCGGACACTGCCTCGCGGAAGACCGAAATCAGCTCCACCAACGACGGAGGGATCGAATCGGTCACGGACGTGAAACTGACTCTCTCGGACAAGGTCTCCTACACCTCCAAGTTGTCCCTCTACAAGGCCCTGTTTTACTCGAAGTCTGATGAGCTGAAAGGAACTGCCCGGGAAGATTACTGGAAGGAGATTGACGTAAACTGGGAGAACGCCGTCTCTGTTTCGGTGGCCAAGTACGTGACCGTCTCTTTATACACCCAGCTGCTTTATGATAAGGAGATCAGCAAGAAAGGTCGGTTTAAGGAAACCCTCTCGCTGGGGTTGACTTACAAGCTGTTCTAGTCCGCTCGCCGCGGGAGATGAAAAGACGCGTTCTTGCCCCATGACGGGCGGTCCAGAATTCAGCATTTTAAAGGAGAAAACGGGAACGTTTACAGCGGGCAACCGTTGACGTCCACCTTGGTACTCGCAGGAGTGGCCGGGCACCTGTCCAATCCGTCATAGACCCCGTCGCCGTCCGAGTCAAGGGGGCAGCCTTTTTCATCCACCAGTGCTCCGACCGGAGTATCGGCGCAGAAGTCGACCCTATCCGGCACTCCGTCCTTGTCCAAATCCACCGTTTTTCCGAAGTAGTAATTGACGCCGAGAAAAACCTCCAGTGTGGCCTTGGGCAAATCCAGCTCATCCGGGGCAGACCCCACTATGTCCTTTGAGCCCTCGAAATCGGACCAGATATGCGTGAGCAAGCGAAACCGCGTACCGAGACTCAGCCCGAATCTCTCCCTGAATCGGTACTCAATGCCCGCACCGCCCAAGAATGTAAGCTCCTGGTCTTTGAGGTCGAACGGATTTCTGTTCAAGTCCAGAACCTGGACGAAGTTCCCGTCATCGTCTTTTACCTTCCAGAACGCGATTCCGAGGCCGCCGAACAGGTAAGGATTCAGTCTCTCCATGCGGCCGAAACTGTAGACCAGGTAGAAATCCAGCCAGGTATGGCTGTATCGGTTGGCACCTTCCTTTTCGGAAAAGGTGAATCCTGCTCCTGCTCCCTCCCTACCGGACAGATCAGCCTCAGAGGTCACCGTGTAGAGGGTTGAGAACCCCAAAGCCAGTCTTTCCTTGAAATTGTACCTGAAGAACAGACCGCCGAAAGTTCCCACCCTGTAGATGTCTGAGTGCTCGGTCAGCCCGGATTTCCAGAATCCCCCTTCCAGCCCCAGGGCAAATTTCCGGGAGAAGTCCTGTGCCCAAGCCGAGGAAGCTATCGGGGAAATGCCCGCGGTCAAAAGTACAAGCCAAATGAATCTGCGCATAGCATGACCTCCATATGAAGGAATCGACGGCGGGCAATCCTCGTCTCTAAATAACGTTTGCGTCATAACCTTGTCAAGAGATTTTGTCCGGATGGCCGGACGTGTCCGAGCCCAAAGCCCGTCCCTTGGGCGCCCCCGATGCTGCCACCTGGGTGGCCACCCTGCAAAAAGTTCTTCGATTTGGAGCAAAAACGATTATCTTATGGGGCACTTGAGGAATCGAATAAACAAAAGACACAAGTGTATAGGATATAGAGAATGACAAGCGAGGACGAGGAGCTAATTCTACAAGCCAAGAAGGGTAGAATGAAGGCCTTCCGAAAACTTGTAGAGAAATACAAGAAGCCCGCCTTTTACATAGCTCTGGGATTGGTGGGGAATCGGGATGACGCCTACGATCTTTCTCAGGAGGCGTTCATCCGTGTTTACACCAACATGGCCAGATTCAACCCGCGGCACAGGTTCTTCAGCTGGTTCTACGCCATACTGAGCAACCTGTGCAAGAATTACCTGAGGGGCAGGCAGATCAGACAAGGCTACCTCAAAGATCGTGAGCTTGATCCTGACCCAACAGACCTGGGTGGCATCGCACAACAGCCCGACCTCCTCTTGGAGAAGAACGAGAGAAGCAGAAGGCTGTGGGAGGAAATCAACAGGCTTCCCTTCGAGTCCAAGGAGATAATCATATTGAAGCACTTTCACGGGTTCTCGTACAAGGAGATTTCTGCGATGCTGGGCATCCCTGTGGGGACCGTGATGTCGCGGCTTTACTATGCCAGGAGGAAACTGAAGGATAACCTGAAGGGTGTTATTGATTGAGGGCTGTATGACATGTGAAGAGATGAAGCTGCTGCTCATGGCTTACTTGGACGGTGAGATCGAACACGAAAGAAAACCGGAGGTTGAAAAGCATCTCTCCCAATGTGAAAATTGCAGACAAGAATACAGATCCTTTGCCAAGCTCAAGGAGGTGACCGACAGCATGAAGTTTGCGGACCTGTCAGACCGGTTGTGGGCAAGCTACTGGAAGGGAATATACCGAAGGATAGAGCGCGGAGCCGGGTGGATATTTCTTTCAATAGGCGCGATCATTCTTCTTTCGTTCGGCGGCTATCAGTTCTTCAAAGAACTCTTTGCCGATCCCAGCGTCTCCTGGATTGTCAAGGTTGGCGTTTCGACCTGTGCGTTCGGAGCCATACTTCTTTTGGTCTCCATAGTCCGGGAAAGACTGTTCCTTCTTAAGACGGAACGATACAAAGAGGTGGAAAGATGATTATCACTACTTCCAACGAGATTCCGGGCAAGAGAATAGTCAGAACTCTGGGGCTGGTGAAGGGAAACACCATCCGGGCGCGTCATGTCGGCCGGGATATCATGGCCCTGTTTCGACATATGGTCGGCGGTGAGGTGAGCGATTACACCAAGATGATGGCCGAGTCGAGAGAACAAGCCATTGACAGGATGCTGCAAGAAGCGCGAAACCTGGGTGCAAATGCAGTTATCTCCCTGCGATTTTCGACCTCCTACGTCATGTCCGGAGCTGCCGAAATCCTGGCCTACGGAACCGCAGTCATGGTAGAATAGCTGGCAGAATTCCGGTTCCAGGTAAAGCCACGTTCAACGCTGGCAAGGCTTGATAGACTCCCTTCCGGCCAAGGCGCACAGAAAAGGAGGGGCCAGCATCCTCGGAAAAGCTCAATCAGAATACTCAGCAAGGGGCAAAAAATGATTTGGAATTTGATCGCCATCATATTATTCATTTACTCGTTGCTGAAGCTCTTGCTGGTCATACTCAGATGACGCGAATTGGGCCGGATTCTTACCTTGACGGACCCGTAACTTAAAAGCCGGTGCTTTCCATGAAACTGGTTACTTCCTCCCAGATGCGAAACATCGACACCAGGACCATCCAGGGGGTCGGCATCCCCGGGTTGGAGTTGATGGAGAAAGCGGGCAGGGGCACCGCCCTGGTGGCCAGGGAGATGCTGGGCGATCCCCAGGGCAAGGCGGTGGTCGTCTTCTGCGGCAGAGGTAACAACGGCGGCGATGGCTTCGTGGTGGGGAGATATCTTTCCCAGTGGGGCGCCCAGGTTGAATGCCTCCTTACTGCCAAAGAAAGCGAAGTCAAGGGAGACGCTAAGGTAAACCTGGACAAAGTAGTCGATCTGGATTTGCCCATCGTTGAGGTCCTGAGCGAGAAGCAGATTCCTGCTCGAATAAGAGCAGACCTGATCGTGGATGCCCTGTTCGGTACGGGCTTTACGGGCGAGATCCAGGGCTACGTGAAAGACATCGTCGACAAGATCAATTCGTCGGGCATACCTGTGCTATCGGTGGATATTCCCTCCGGGCTTCATGCCGACACCGGTAAATCGGCCGGGCGATGCGTGAAGGCTGACCACACCGCAACCATGGCCCTGCCCAAGATCGGCCATTTCTTGTTTCCAGGGAAGGCTCTGTCAGGTACAGTCTCGGTTATCGATATCGGAGTGCCGCCGCAGGTGATAGAAGAAGAACATATCACCCTGAATTTAGTAACCGAGGAGGAAGTCAGGCAGATGCTTCCCCAACGTCCGGGGGACGCGTACAAGGGGAGCTGCGGCAGGGTAGTTCTGATTGCTGGCTCCACCGGCATGACCGGGGCTGCGGCTTTGGCTTCATTATCGTGTTTGAGAGCCGGAGCAGGCATGGCCATTCTGGGCACTCCCGTCACCTTGAATCCAATCATGGAGATGAAGCTGACCGAGGTGATGACTCACCCCTTGCCTGACGTGAGAAAAAAAGGAGCCCTGGCACTACGAGGCCTGGGAGAGGTAAGAGAGCTTCTGAAATGGGGAGACTGTTGCGCCATCGGTCCGGGCTTAGGTCAACATTTCGAAACAATCGAACTGGTGAGACGGCTGGTCGGCAAACTGCAGATGCCTGCAGTTATAGACGCGGATGGATTGAACGCATTGGCCAAAGATATCTCAATCGTGAAGGGGTGTAAGGCACCCCTGATCTTGACTCCTCACATCGGAGAGCTTTCCAGACTAAGCGGTGTCCCCGCGTCTGAAATCGCCAAAGACAAGATCAAATATGCTTCTGAATTTGCCAGGGAGTACAACTGCGTTTTGGTATTCAAAGGAGCACCCACCATAATCTCGGAGCCGGGCGGGCAGACCTACGTTAATCCGACCGGTAATGCCGGCATGGCTACCGCGGGCTCAGGGGACGTCCTAACGGGCATCATCGTCGGGCTGCTGGCTCAGAAGCTGATGCTGCCCCACCGGCCTCGGGAAAAAGGCAAGGACGTCAAGGAAATAATGTTGGATTCTGCCCTGGCCGGCGTCTACATCCACGGTTTGACCGGCGATCTGGCAAAGGAGGAGAAGGGGGAAATGGGAATGATCGCCGGAGACATGATGGATAAAATTTCGGCGGCGGTGTCAAGAACCGTCAACGGATACAACGGATGAAACGGATTAGAACCCAATTGGTATTCCGTTTAATCCGTCCATACGGACGCCCCCTGCGGGCCTGTAAGGCGTGTAGGCGCTTGATCCGTTGAGGGTTTTCTTCGCGTCGTCCCGCCTTGAAACATTGGAATCATCCTCAAAGGCAGAGGAAAACGTAGGGACAGCCCTTGTGGCTGTCCGTAACTGTCAACAAATGAACCGGATAGAAAGGATCAGAACCCAATTGTCATTCCGTTGAATCCGCCTAATCCGTTGGCCGCTTTTTCTGACTAATTTTAGCCTGAAGTATCAAGATCATCCTCAAAGGCAGAGGAA
>CAYFQZ010000125.1:0-7115 GCA_964345305.1 uncultured Ignavibacteria bacterium
TACTATCGAAAGGCCACGAACCTGATAAATGGCGGAGAGGCCGGGATTCGAACCCGGGGTGCCTTCCGGCACAACGGTTTTCGAGACCGCCCCGATAAACCACTCCGGCACCTCTCCGATTATTTTATCACGGCACAACGGTTTTTCGCCGCAGGCGACCCGTCTGGGCGAGACCGCCCCGATTCCGCCAGAGGCGGGAGAACCACTCCGGCACCTCTCCGACGATGTTGGAACACGGTAAACAGTATACCGTAAACGGTCAAAACACCTCAGAACTCTTCCGCAGGTTCTACGGAATCCGACCGTCTTTTGACAAAAGAGCTAATCTCCTCCTGCTTCGGCTTGAATACGAGAAAACAGAATAACGTTATCGCAGCAAACACAACGAACCTCTCAAAACTGCCGCCCAGGACATAGTAGACCAAGCCGTAAATGCTGGGCGCAAGCCCCAGAGAGTACGTTATTATGCCCCACTGCAGCAGCCCCCGCTCGGCTGTCGCGCTTTTGCCGACCTGACCCGCGCCCTTATTCCCAAGGAGGAGCTTCCTCTTCATCAGGTAGATCATTGGGATTTCGCTAAAGGCCACCGCCAGCAGCACCCAGAAGAAGATGCCTAAATCGGTGCTCGGCGCACCGGGGACTAAGCTGGCCCTCACAACAACGCCCACAAAGATGATTAAGGCGGGGGCCAGGAGGTTCATCAAGAGCCCCAGGTTGAAAAGCCTGGAGTGCATCCTTTCCACATCCGCAGGACCACCGAACTCGTCGGTCATCATCCTGTCCTCCCAGCTTCCAGATTCTTCCGGCGAACCTTTTCGAAGAACGCCTGCAAAATCCGGCTGCATTCGTGTTCCAGAACGTGCGGGACAACTTCGGCCTGGTGATTCAAGCGCGGATCCTGAACGATGTTGAACAGCGACCCACAAGCGCCTGCTTTGGGGTCCTTTGTTCCGAAAACCAGACGATCTACTCTGCTCAGAACCAGTGCCCCGGCACACATGGCGCACGGTTCAAGGGTCACATACAGCGATGCATCGGACAATCTCCAGGAGCCTAAGTATCCGGCGGCGGCCCCGATGGCGATAATCTCAGCGTGAGCCGTCGGGTCCTTAAGGCTCTCCACCTGGTTGTGACCTCGTCCGATGATCTTGTCCTCGTGCACCACCACCGCCCCGATGGGCACCTCCCCCTTCTTCAACGCCAGCTTAGCTTCGGCCAGGGCCTGCTGCATCCATTTTTCGTCTTCGGTCTCAGGCATCATTTCGACATGCTGATACGGTTTGTGATCCCACGCTCTCCCATCTGTTCTGAGAAAATATAACAAAGCAGGCCCAAATCCAAAGAAATTCTGACTCAACTTCTGGATGCAGGCGAGTTGAATAAAAATCTGAAAAAGTCCTTGACTGAGAGGATACAATCTGTATATTTATGGAAAATCTCCGAGCCACCCCGCCTACGGGAATGTCTATGGCGGTTGGCCGATAGGGTTCTGGCGGAAACGCCTCAGCCTCCCGTGCTTGGAAAGGAGATGCAAAAGCAAATCAACCAGGCCAAAGGAGGCCTGGTATTTTTTTTCAAGGAAGGAAGGCGAATGGCCCACAGAGAGACATAGAAGATAATCTTGGAATTGTCCTGTCAATCAAATCACGGGTACATCCAAATCGAGAAAGGAGTTGTAACATGAATCGTGCGGTAAGGGTTTCGTCGATGTTGTTTTCGGCATTCATCGCCGGCCTGCTCGTATACGCTCACTCTTTCGCCGCCACCTACGTTCTCCGGCCTGAGGATCATTCTGTTCAGGTTGACCAGCTCAGCCCAGACGAGAATATGGTCTACAAAACCGGAATGGTTGTGGCTTCAGCGGAGGACGGAAACGCTCGAATCGTGATTCACTTCAACCTGGAAGGATGGGCACCTGATTCGATCTCGGAGGCCAGCCTCTATCTGTGGCATCTGCGAGGGGGAGGATATTCCGATCAAAGACCGGTGGAAATCTACTCTCTGACCACTGCGTTTCACGAATCTACCGCTACCTGGAATTCCCCCTGGACAGCCTCCGGCGGCGACTACGATCCTGGACTGAGCGCTTCTGCGGACGTTCCACAAGCCTGGGCCAACTGGGTAGAGTGGGACGTCACAGAGATCGTCAAAACCAAATGGGACAACGTATCCACGAATGGATTCCTCCTTAAGGACCCAGTCGAGGACAGCCCCGAGGAACCATACATCAAGTTCCATTCTCATCGAGAGGACTCTCTGCCCTATCTTCAAATCGTTACCGGCGGAACCGACGTTCAGCAGGCCGCCGATGATCACCATACTCGCGGGTTCTCGCTGGAACAGAACTTCCCTAATCCTTTCAACAACACAACTCTGGTGCGTTTTGATTTGCTCAATAGCAGCAGGGTGAACCTGGCCGTCTACAATATCCTGGGGCAGAAGGTGAAAACGCTGGTGGACGCTGAAAAAGGAGCTGGGACTCACGCCCTGGAATGGGACGGGACGGATCAATCTGGCCAAAGCGTGGCCAGCGGGGTGTATCTTTACCGTCTGCAAGCCGGGCAATTCTCTGAGACCAAAAGGCTTTTGTACCTGAAGTAATAGTAAGAGCTTGAAATCCTTAAACCACAATAGCCACAAACGGTGCGGTTACAATGAAAAGTGAGAATTCTTGCCGGAGAAAGAGAAGTATTGCCGCTGGGTTTTTAGCCCTGGCATTTTTCATCTGTGCGATTATCGGCTGCTCCAGACCCATCAAGCCGAAATCGGAGTTCATCACCGTTAAACTGGGCGAAACAACCTTCACCAGGTACTTCGATCTGATGCCCATCTCAGACTTCGAGGGAGATGAGGCCGTCAGGCTGTCCGATTTCGTCGACTCCGTGATAACCAGGCGTCCAGAGATCTATGCATACCGTGTGATCGGATCTGATGGGTTCTACGCTGCCCTCAAGGGGAGTCCGGACAATGTGTGGGAGCATATGCAAAAGGGTTACCTCAAACTCAGCAACAGAAAGGCGGCTTTCGATCAGAGCCTGGGACTTCCAGGAAGGTATTCTGTCAGGGACGTGGCCAGCATGGAGCTTCTAAGGAAGATAGAGACAAAGTTCGAGGATGAGGAAGAGTTCAGCTTCTCTCTCATCGCCGACATGGAGACCTCAGCCTACTCGGACCCGACCGACGATTTCTACGACGGACGGCCGGGAATCCGTCTCTCTGATTTCGTAGATACTTCGACCGTTGCACCAGAAGACTACACCTACAAT
Organism: uncultured Ignavibacteria bacterium; assembly: GCA_964345305.1. GTDB lineage: Bacteria > Zixibacteria > MSB-5A5 > MSB-5A5 > SM1-73 > SM23-73-3. Next base: position 3,267 of record CAYFQZ010000125.1, read on the forward strand.
CTGGTTTCTATGGTGGGTGAGCGAAAGTTCTTGTCATGGTCGGAGCTTCAGACCGGATGGTGGCTTCTGGATCTGGATGTAACCAAGTTTTACCCCGATCTGGGGCCGAATTCGAGAATACCGTATCTTCAGACAATAGAGCTAACCCCTAAACCCAAATAGACCATGAAAAAACCGTTACTGCTATTAGCGCTGGTTCTTTGCCACATGCTGGTCGTGTGTGCGGACCTTTTCGCCGATGAGGTGGATTCGACCAAAAGCGATCTGCCGGTTCACTATCTGGGGGAAGTTGTGGTCACGGCAGAAAAAACGCAAAGGCCCCCCACCGCCATCACTGAAGTCACGGCAAATGCGATCGAGTCCCGCGGAGCCACAACCGCCGGTGAAGCACTTTCCTCGGTTCCGGGAGTGTGGATTTCCACCGGGTATAAGAATTCCACCGAGATCAAATTGAGGGGCTTCGAATCCAAGCAGGTGTTGATCTTGGTGGACGGGCGTCCGGTGAATCTCCCCTATTATGGAAATCTGGATTTGTCCTCGCTGCCGGTGGGCAACATATCCAAGATAAAGGTGATCAAAGGGCCCGCGGCGTCACTTTACGGCGCCAACACCATGGGAGGGATCGTCAACATCGTCACCAAGAGGACCGCCCACAAAAGAACTGGAGATTTGGTCCTCTCCTTCGGGACCGCAGATACCTGGAATTCGATCCTCAATTTCGGCTCCAGAATAGACAAACTCGACTTCTGGTTCTCCGCCGGGAAGAGCAGATCGAACGGCTTCTACGTTTCAGACGACTTCGAGCCGGGAAAATGGGAGGATGGAGACTTACGGGACAACAGCGACTATGACCGGCTGAACCTGGATGGCAAGCTAAACTACAGATTGTCTGAACAGACCGATCTTTCGCTCTCCCTGGGTTACTTCGACGGCGACAAAGGGCTTCCAGGAGGGGTAAACGAGGAGCTGCCCAGGTACTGGAGGTTTGAGGAGTGGAAGAGACGCTACTTCGATCTTGCCGGGGAAAGCTATCTGGGAGACCGGTGGTATGTCAAAGCTAAACTGTACTACGACGGCTGCAAGAACAGGCTGGTGGACTACGATTCCTCTTTCGGCTTCGATAGCATTCACGATAGCTGGGATGTGGGAGCCAGTTTGCTGGGCAAGCTCAACTGGAAGGAGGGAAACGAAAGCACCTGGGGCGTCAACGTAAGACAGGACGGAATAGATAAGAGAATGGACGTCGATGAGGAATGGGAGACCTTCAAGACTGTGACCACCTCTGCCTTTACCCAGCATCAGCTCCAGCCTCTCGAGCGCGTTTCGTTGGACTTGGGCGCTGCCTGGAATGTCTTGACTTCTGAAGACCTGGACAAGGCCAAAACCTCGTTTGACCCCTCCGCGGGCGCCTGGTTAACTGTGGCAGAGCCGCTGCGCGTCCGTCTTTCCGCGTCGCGCGCCACCAGGTTCCCCACCCTGCGTCACCTTTACGGCTTTGACTCAGGGAATCCCGATCTGGAGCCCGAGAGAGCCTTGAAGCTGGAAGCCGGGCTTGAGTTCGATATAACCTCGGACCTGCGGGCTACAGCCGACTTCTTCAGGAATAATGTCAAAGATCTAATCGATAGAAAAGGACGTGGCTATCAGTACACCAATCTGGATCGCGTGATACTTCAGGGCATTGAGTTTGGATTCGACGGGAGGCTCTGGCAGAGGTTTGACCTTAACGTCGATTATACATACTTGGACGCTTATGAGTACCAAACCGAGTACTGGCTTCCCTACCGGCCCTCTCACAAGGTGGATGGGGATCTGCGCTATCTGTTCGACTTTGGACTCACCGCATACGCTTCCGCGCAATATGTCAGCAGGCGGGTCACCCCTCATCCCGAAAGCGAGCAGATGCCACACTACTTCGTGGCGAATCTGAAAGTGTCACAGAAGCTTTTCGACCGCTTTCATCCTTTCCTCGAGGTCAAGAACGTCTTCGACGAGGATTACGAGGAAGAGAAGGATTTCCCCATGCCTGGTCGCACCTTTTTGTGCGGTATAAAAGTGACTCTCTAACTTCGCAGAAGGCGTCGCATCCGGAGACGCGACGTCACACCTCTTCTTGAGATGCGCCGGGGCGGATTCACCCTCCACCCTGGCGTTTTTTTAAATGCTGCAATGTAGCGTCGGAGCTTGCCTTGAACCGCGCGGTTCAGGGCTCGTCTCCGACTCAACCCGGTTGCGCAATCACTCGATTCCCAGACGCCCAGCCTGCGCCCGCGCGGGCGCAGGCTCGTCGAGCTAAGAAACCGCCCGATAAATCTGGCAACTACAAAACTACACACGCTCTTTCATCATGCGACTTTCGAGAAGACCGCTTGTGCGATCAATCCTGCGATCGGGGGAAAGAAAAACGTGCAGGCCAGCCTGATGAAGGCAAACTTGGGGCTAATCAGACTCACCTCCAAAGGAAACCTGACCACCGAAACCAGTGACCAGGCGGTGACATAGGCCACCACCGTCCCAATGCCGGCGCCTGCCTTGTATATGGAAGCCACAATGGGGAAGTTGATGACCGGCCCGCCGGGAGTCAGGGCTCCTGCAACTGCCCCGAAAGCTATCCCCTTCAAACCCGATTCCGGCCCCAGCCACTTCAGTATGAATTCCTTGGGCACCAAAACCTGAACCATCCCCGCAATCACGAAAGCAGCAACCAGAAGGGGAAAAACCTGAATGAGCATCTCTCCTGACTTCTTCAGACCCAAAACGTGTAAGTTGTTTCCCTGCAGGTAGGCAACAACCAGTAGAACTGCGGCGATGGCAATCATAACCACGGTCGCGGTATTCATATATTCCTCCGAGCTATGGGGTCGTTCTTTCCGGCAGCAGTTTAAGTAAAAGTGGGGAAGCAGTCAATAAAGAACCTTGACATTCCCTCAGAGTGCATTATATTAAAAAAGGAAGGGTATCTCCTTAATCGACTAGTCGTGAGGCAGTGCTGAACTTGCAGTAGGCCTCACATATGGTTCTGTTTTCTGCCCAGCAGGCTTGGTGTATTTATCGATAGGGAACCGATCTACACCAAGGGGCCTGTCTTCACGCAAGAGAAAGTCAAAGCGGGATAAACGCGCCGGGCGCCCAGCCGTAGCCCGGCCTCCACAATCCAAATTACAGGAGGTGCCTCATGGCACGCAATACTCTTATTTTTCTGATTGCTGGAGGAGTAAGTCTCCTCCTCTGCCCTGTCTCATCCGCTGACATTCCTCACATGATCAGCTACCAGGGCAAGTTGACCACCGCCACAGGTGGTTGCCTCAATGACACGGTCGAGATGACCTTTTCCATCTATCCAGACACTCTGGGTTCCCCTGCAGATTGGAGTGAGACCCAAGCGGAGGTCGTTGTCAAAGATGGGATATTTAGCGTTCTTCTGGGAAGCGTGGATAGCATCCCCTCCGCGGTCTTTGACGGAAACGTGAAGTACCTGGGGGTGCAGGTGGAGGCTGACCCGGAGATGACACCCCTGAAGCCGATAGTAAGTGTGGTTTACGCTTACAGGTCTCTGGAGGCTGACACCGCAGAATATGCCAGAGAGGCTCCTGCAGCGCCGGACGATGACTGGGTTATTTCAGATGATGATGTCTACCGCGAACCGGGCAACGTGGGCATCGGAACCGCTGATCCGGGGGAGAAGCTGGATGTGGCCGGTACTGCTCAGATGACGGGCTTTAAGATGCCGACCGCTCCGGGTGACGGCTACGTTTTGACCTCAGATGCGGCCGGAACAGGGACCTGGCAGCCAGTGGCGGCGGGAGAGGACAACGATTGGACATTCCGAATAACTGATACTGCGGACAC
>CAYFQZ010000126.1:0-15354 GCA_964345305.1 uncultured Ignavibacteria bacterium
TGTTATTCAAGGTCAGTTCGCCATAGTAATCGCCGGCATAAAGCCCGCTGCAGTCTATGCTGAGATCCACGGTCGTGGCCGGGCTGCCAGCCGGAACGGTCCCGGATGAAGGCGAAGCAGACAGCCAATCGAGGCTTTCGTCTATGCTCCAGATCAAATCACCCGGTCCCGCGTTGCCGATGTCGACGTACTCGTGGTGAACCGCGCCCTCACTGCCGGTGCTGACTATGCTGTCGGGAGTCACGGTCATATCCGGAGCCAGAACGGTCATGTGAGCAGGGACGGTATCGGCGGGGTTGTCCGGGTCGTTGCCGGTGACAAGGAAGGCACCGTAGAAGTCTCCGCTCAGGATACCGGTTGCGTCGAAGGTGACGTCGATGGTGTCAGTCTCGCCCACCGGCACAGTGCCGGACTCCGGACTGAATACCAGCCAGTCGGGAGCTGCAGAGAATCTGATGGCCAACTCGTCGTGCACGTACTCAGCATTGTACACTACCTCCAGGCCGTCGGTTCCCGCGCTGTCCTCGATCCCGATGCTGGCCTCGTCCAGCCGGTCGCCGGTCATGGTCTTGTACTGATAGATGATCTTACCGTTGGGATAGAGGATCATCTCCATGGTGTAAAGACAGCTGGAGCAGCCGTATCTCATCACCCCGTCATACTCGATGATCAGCCTGCTGCCATCGTTATGATAATAAACATATCCCTGTCCGCCTCCGGTGGCCGGCCTCAGATCGTCCCAGAATAGACCCAAGGTACCATAAGGACTGCTGGTATGCGGGAAGGGATCGTTGGACAGAGATGTGGTAGTGGCGTCGGAGAAGCTGATCCATCCGTTGGAGCAGACGTAGAATTCGGTGTAGTCCGTGCCGTAGTAGTTGAAGGTAAACCCAATGGGATAGGGTCCGTCGTTGTCGTCATCGCTCAGATCAAACTGCGTTCCCACGCTGTTGATCTCCACCCAGCTATAGGTCGGGCCGCCGGGTTCGTCCGAGTCGATCCAGCGGTAGCCGTAGGCATCTGGTCCGCCCATTCCTTTGGCCGGAGGAACTCCGTGACGCCAGTCTCTCTCACCCTTCTCCGGTTCCCTGTCACTCGGCTTGGAGGGGACGACTGAGGCGTCATGCTGGGCACGCTGGCCCGCATACGCGGCATCAGCTTTTCCCCACTCTTCGGTCTCGATCTCGTAATCCAGAGGTCCGCTGCCGGTATTGGCGATGTACATCTCTTCGTCCGTGGTGCCGTCTGCCGGCACATCCACCGCGAAGGAATCCGGGGATACGGCCATCCCGGGTATAGCACGGACCCAGATGTGAACGGGCACCAAAACCGTATCACCATCCTGCTTCTCTCCGGAGTTGGAGATGACCAGAAGGTTCTCGTAGTAATGCCCGTCCAGACCGGTGGTGTTGAAGCTCACCGTGCTGGTGTCTTCCTCACCGCCCAGGGCCGAACCGGAACTTGGACTCACCGACAGCCAGGTCGCTCCACCCTCAAGCTCTATGCTGTAGTCAAGCTGGCCACCGCCTACATTGGCGATGTACAGGTAGTCATCCAGAGTCTCGTCCGGGAAGAACTCGTAATAAAAGCTGTCCGGACTGACCGCGATCTGGGTGGGGAAGTAAGGACCGGTCACATCGTCGATGGCAAAGCCATAGTTGTTGTAATTGTCGTAATACCAGGCGATGTAGATGTCCTGACCCGCGTAAGCCGACAGATCAACCGTCTCCAGTGACCAACTTTTGGAGTTGCTCATTATGGTGTGGACTGTCGAATACGCACCGGTATCCGATACATCCGCGTTGGTCGAGACTCTTACATAGACCGTCTCCTCATAAGAGGACGAGTGCACCCGCCACCAGAACTTCAGCTTGTCGCCATCCTGGCCCTTGAGCCTGGGAGTAATCAGCCAGTCTTTGTTCGGCAGGTCGTAATAGACACGGCAGCACGCCGGCGCCGAGTGATAGTAACTGGTATACCGTGCCCAGGGGCTGGATCCATCGAAGTTGTAGACGGTCCAGCCTGCAGGTGGAAAGGTTGTCGCGGTGAACGACTCAACCAGCCCACCAGCCCTGTATACCGAGGCTATCTGGGACAGCGTATCATTCTCGGGCATCCCGTCACCGCTAAGCTCGGTCCATATGGTGAAGGTATAGTTGCACAGGGTATCCGGGGCAATCCAGTTGGGGTCAAAGATTATCTGCTCGGTCTCGCCCGGATTCAGGCTCAGGGTTGTGGCCTCCTGATCGGTATAGAGGTAACCCAGTGGACCATCGATCCTGAGCTTCACCGGCACCCCGGCAGCGGCGGCCTGAGCTCCCAGATTCTGAACCGTGGCTTTGATGGGAAGGCTGGTTCCAGTTTGCACGTTTCCGGGCAGATCATCGATGGAGATGGTGGCCATATCGCCAGCCGGTACGTAAATCGGCGGCATCAGCACGTCATCCACGTACACGTAAGGACCACCGGTGGCCTGATAGTGGAAGGCCACGTAGATCTGACCCTTGACGCGCGCATATGAACTCAAATCCACGGTCTTTTCCACGTAATCGTAGGTCAACTCATCGGTATGGAAACTGTCCACGGCCACGAACGCGCTGGTATCGCTGCTGGTGGTTGAGACCTCGATGAAGAACCAGTCGTCGGAGTGTGCGGAGTAGTATCTCCTGGTCCAGTACTTCAACTGGTCGCCGGTGGTAACGTCCAGCTTGGGCGTAATCAGCCAGTGGGAGCCAGTCGAGTAGCTTCCTCTGGCCGCAGCCGCCCCGGTGTGGGGATAGGACGTATTCCGAACCCAGCCGGTTCCTGCCGTGTGGAGCTCGGTCCAATCCTCCGGCGGGAACGTGGTATCTTCAAAGCCTTCTGTAGCATATCCCTCCGGGTAGGAGGTGACACTTATGCTGAGGGTGTCATTGTCGGCATTGGCGTCACCGGCCAGAGCGGTCCATATCTTGATGGTGTAGCTGGCTATACCGTCGGGAACGGTCCAGTCCGGGGCGAAGGTGATCTGCTCGGTCTGGTCCTGGGTCAGAGTGCCGGTGTATTCCACATCCGTGTAGGTATAACTTCCGCCGTCCGATATCTCCAGGTTGACAGCCACGTTGCTCTGGGTGTTGGTACCGGCGTTCTTAACGGTAGCCTGAACCGTCACGGGATTGTTACCCTCCAGCATGTCGCCGTCTGACGGATTGTCGATAGACTGCGTAGCCATATCATCGCCGGCGGCAAAGATGCTGGGACCGGTCACGTCGTCGACGTACCAGTACCACTCATACAAGGACTTGTAGACGAAGGCGATGTAGACATCCTGCCCAGCGTAGGCGGTCAGATCGAACTTCATCTCAGTCCAGGTGCTGGTAGCCACGTTGGTCGCCCAGAGCACGTTAGTGAACTGGTCCAGGGCGTTGGTTGTGGTGGAAAGCCTGACCTCCACGCTCTCCTCATACGAAGAAGAGTAGGTCCTGAACCAAAATCCCAGAGTGTCATTGGCAACCACCGACAGCTTGGGGGTAATCAGCCAGTCGTCGTTCCGCAGGGAGGAGGTCTCGTATTTGCAGCGGGTGGAGTAGGATCCTGAGTGCTCGTACACTGTAGTCTGCTCCCACTGCCGGGCACCGCCATCGTTGTTGACCACCAGCCAACCGTCTGGAGGATAGCTACCCTCGAAACCTTCATTCAAAGGTCCCGCGATCGCCACGGAAGCCATTAGGAGAAGTGCTGATGCGGCCACCGCAGCAATCAGAAGTTTGCGTTTTTTGCTCTTTTGCATGTTATTTCCTCCTAGTGCAAATTCACAGTTGCAGTATTTACACACTTCGAACTCCCCCTCAAAAAGAGCGCAAGAGTAGAAAAGAGTCTAAAGTAGCAAATGTTCAGATTATTTACTCGATACAGCCTCCTTCCGCACTTCTCAGTACATGGTTCGGTTTACGGTTCTGTTTTTGCAGATGTTCGAATATTGGATTTCAAGAGCTTAGAATAGACCGTGGAAGGGATAAACAAAAAAGGACAGACTCACCCGCGCCAGAAATTACCAAATTTCTGTTAAGTCTGCCTTCCTGTTGCAGAAGGGATAAAGCTAGGTCTTTCCCAATTACTTTGCTACTCTTGCTCTTTTCAATTACAATATACCTACCCCCGTTTCTTTGTCAAGAGAAAAAGTTCGTTTTCGTGCACTTTTTTTGCACCGATAGTGGACTAAGACTATCCACTTAGACATATTTCCAAGACGACTAGGGAAAGCCCTGAGACACAGCAAAGCGCGAAGCCTTCCCGCATGTCTTGTCTCGGGGCCTGACAACGCACGAGCACATCTCCCAGATTTGGCTTGCCTGTGATTCACCGGCATGGTAAATTACGCCCGACGAAGCAACTACTGTGCAGTCTGAGACTCAACTGATCCGTGCCGACCACATGGAAAAGACGTATCCCAAGTTTCGAGAAGACCTGGTAATCAGCCAGCAGCGGTTTGAAGGGGTCGTCTACTATGTCATAAAGGACCCCGTAACCCAGAAGTTCTTCCGCATCAAGGAATTCGAGTACTTCATCACCCGGAACCTCGATGGAGAGACCGCACCGGACCAGATAGCTGACAGATTCGGGCAACGGTTCAACATACCTCTTCCCCAAGATACGCTGGAGAGGTTCATCCAGAGGCTGGAGAGTCTGGGATTTCTGGAGGGCGGAGCTTCCGAAAGAGAGCTGGCCCGGCTTCAGTATCAGAAAAGGGGCCTTCCCGGAAGAATTCTGTTGATGAAGGTCAAAGGATTCGATCCCGATCGAATCCTGAACCGACTGGCAAAGCGCACCAGATTCCTTTTCACGCCGTATTTTTTGGCTGTGTCTCTGCTCATCATTCTGCTGGCGGCGGCGATCACCGTGGGCAGCTGGGCAGACCTGGGATACAGCTTCACCGGGATATTCAAGATCGCCACCATTATCAAGATCTGGGTCGCCATCTTCCTGGTGGTGGTGCTGCACGAGTTTGCCCACGCACTGACCTGCAAACACTTCGGAGGAGAGGTGCACGAGATGGGCTTTCTCCTGCTGTACTTCCAGCCTTGTTTCTACTGCAACGTCAGCGACGCATATCTCTTCAGGGAGAAATCCAAGAGACTCTGGGTGACCTTTGCCGGCGCTTACTGCCAGATATTCCTGTGGGCGGTCGCCACCGTCCTGTGGAGGATCACCGCTCTCGACACCGGCTTGAACAGCTTCCTGTTTGTGGTGGTCATCACCTCGGGGGTCACCGTCCTTTTCAACTTTAATCCGCTGATCAAGCTGGACGGATACTACCTTCTGACCGATTACCTGGAGATTCCCAACCTGAGAAAGAAAGCGTTCGGCTATCTGGGCGCGGTCCTGAAGAGGAGCATTCTGAAACGGGAAGACCGGAGGACGGAAGTATCCCCCCGGACAGGGAGAATATACGTCTGGTATGGCGTCCTTTCCCTCCTTTACTCGGCCTTTCTACTTTCCTTCATCGCCATCAAGGTGGAGAAGTTTCTGGTGGGGCAGCTGGGAGGATTTGGATTTGTCTTGTTTTTGTTTTTGGTTTTTCTTATCATAAGGCAACCTGCAGGGAGATTTTTGGCGGGTGCGTGGCAGTTCTTCGTTTCGGAAAAGGAGAGGCTCTTGGCACCCAAGAGGATAATAATATACTGTACGTTAGTATTAGTGCTGGCACTCCTGCTGACCCTGGTGAAGGCGGAGCTGAAGATAGGTAGCCCCTGCGAGATCGATGCCCTGGAGTATTTTGCCCTCAGGAGCCGCCCGGACGGCACCATAATCTCGGAGCTGTTCCGGGGAGGAGGCGAAGAGAAAAAGTCGGTGAGCCTGCTCAGGCTCTTTGCCGATGACTACACCAGCCAGAACCTCTCTACCAAGGTCAAAGAGGGGCAAGAGGTCGAGCCCGGAGACGTGGTGGCTGAGCTTGCCTCGCCCTCATATCTGTCCGATCTGGCCCAGACCACGGCCGCTCTGAAGAAAGCCGAGGATTACTACGCCCTTCTTCACAAAGGCGCAAGGGAGGAAGCCATTCAGCAGGCCAAGGATAGGGTAGCTGAAATCCAGAGTGAGCTGAAACTAAAGGAGAGGGAGCTATCCAGGCTGTCAGGTCTCCATACCAAGAATCTGATCAGCAATCAGGAACTGGAAAAGGCGCAGACCGAGGTCTCGGTTTTGTCGAATCGGCTCAAGATCGCCAGAAACGAGCTGAAGATGATGGAAAACGGAACCAGGCCGGAGGAGCTCTCCATGGCCTTGGCGGAGATAAACATGCTGCAGGCCAAGGCCAGATTTCTGGAAGATCAGATTTCCGCTTCCCAGATAAAGAGCCCAATCCACGGGGTGGTCACTTCCATCAGCCCCGGTGGCAATCTGCTGAGCATCGCCAACCTGGACACCATGAGGGTCTCCATCAAAGTCTCGGAGAAGGACTTGGACGTTTTGGAGGAGGGACTCTCCGTGAAGCTCAAGGTGAGAAGCCATCCCTTCCTCTCTTTCTGGGGCAGTGTGGCGAAAATCTCGCAGATAGCCGAGGCGCAGGGGGCGAAAAAGATATTCCCGGTGACCTGCAAGATAGAAAACGCCGATGCCCTTCTCAAGCCGGGGATGACCGGATACGCCAAAGTCTATTGTGGCAAGCTGAGGCTGGTCACTCTTCTGACCAGAAGGATCATTCGCTATCTCAGGGTGGAGGTCTGGTCCTGGTGGTAGGGGACCCCGCCCTCTTCGGGGTTCGTCCCGGTGACGACTTATCCCCGGAAATATGGAATAAGATGAGCTGCGGACCGGTATCATTATCGGGAGGAACCCATGTTGCAGGAAAAAGAAAAGAAGCTGGTTGCCGAAATCCTCAAAGGTTTGGAGAGGCCGGTCAAGCTGGTCTACTTCACCCAGGAGTTGGAGTGTCCTTTTTGCCGCGAAACTCATCAGCTGGTCAAGGAAGTTTCCGAACTCTCGGAGATGGTCTTCCTTGAAGTCTACAACTTCCAGCTCGACAAGCAGAAAGTGGAGCAGTACCGGGTGGACAAGATACCGGCCACGGTCATAGAAGGACAAAAGGACTACGGGGTTAGATATTTCGGGGCGCCCGTGGGATATGAGTTCGCGACTTTTCTTGCCGACATGGTTGAGGTCTCAAAAGGCCGGACGGACCTGAAACCCGAAACCAAGGAATTCCTGAAGAAAATGGACACAAGCGTGCACCTGCAGGTGTTCGTAAACCCCACCTGACCCTACTGCCCGCGGGCAGTTAGCCTGGCGCACAAGTTTGCCATAGAAAGCGACCACGTCACGGCGGATATGGTGGAGTCCACCGAGTTCCCGCACCTGTTGCAGAAGTACCAGGTGTTCGGGGTACCCAAGACCGTGATCAATGAGGAGTTCTCCGTCTCAGGGGCGGTTCCGGAGGAAAAAATCTTGGAACAGATCACGAAAGCAATCCGGAAACCCGTATAATAATGAAGCAAAAGACCGAAACTTTCAAGATAAGGAGCACCAAATGAAATACTCACGCGTTATCTTGGTGGCGGTGTTGCTGGCTTTCGTGACCGGCACCGTGTGGGGCGAGAAGCGAGACAAGCCTCGATTCCATTCCAGCACCTACAAGATGACGGCCAAGATTCATCTGAAGGATGAGTATCGCATGTACGATAGCGCCATAGCGATACTTGAAGAAGGTGTCGAGTTCTTTCCCGATGACGCCGAGATGCACTTCCTGCTGGGAAAGGCATATTCACAAAAGCGTAACTATCGCGGTATGGCGGAGCAACTTGCCCTTGCCGACAGCTTGAAAGGCAAGAAGGCCAAATGGGCCAACGAGATCGACGAGATAAGAGCCCAACAGTGGCCGCAGATATTCAACCAGGGCGTGAACGCCCACAACGAGAAGGACTACGATAAGGCTCTGGACCTGTTTCTCACCTGTACCATACTTGGACCCGACGACTACCGGGGGTTCCTGAGGGCGGGATACTCTTATGCCCTGAAGGGAGATAACGAAGATGCCATTACATACATGCAAAAAGGAGCCCAGCTGGCCCCCGACAATCCGGACATGTTGAGAGGCTATGCAGACGTCTTGTTTTTCTCGGGCAGGGGAGAGGAAGCCATAGACGGCTACAAAAAGATTCTGGACAGTGACCCACAGAACGTGGAGATACTGAAAAACGTCGCAACCGTCTACAGCGGAGCAAAGGACTACGACCAGGCTCTGAACTATCTGGAAATGGCAGTGGAAGCCGATCCCACATACAAGGACGGCCTTTTCAACGTAGGTGAGATATATCGCCAAAAGCTCAATCAGACCATCGACGGCCTGGATTCTCTGAAGGACAAGTCGGGTGAATACCTCAAGGACGAGAAATCGCAGGCCAGAATCAAGGAGTTGCTGCAGCAGAAGGAGCAATATCTGGCTTCCGCTCAGTCGGCATACGAAAGAGTGATGGAGATCGACACCACCGATCTGGAGGCCATGGACCGTCTGACCGAGATCTACCAGGAGCAGCAGAACTTTGACCAGGCTTTAACTCTTCTGGAGACGTTGGTTCAGAAAGACACTGCCAACTGCAAGGCCTGGCAGCAGCTGGCATTCATATACGCCAAGAGGAACATGGGAAAAAAGGCCAACGACGCCTTCCAGAAAGCCCAGGACTGCGTCCAGGCTCGGCAATAGGATCCCGGGTGCAGAAGCTCTGAGCACGAAGTTTTTGTGCGCCAATATCGGGCGGGGGAAATGCAGAAGCTGTTCCCCCGCCTGTTTTGTATGCCGTGACCACTGTACCAAACAGGGCATGGATCGGGCGGGCTTGGCTACATACTTCCCCCTCGCAGGATCGCGTTCCGGGGGCACCTCTCTTTGGACTCTATCCCTGTTTGAACCCTGCAGCAAGTGTGAAGCAGTTTGCACATCTCCATTCGACCCGGTCAGACCGTCGAAAGTGCCCCCCAAATCTAGGGAACCTCAGTTCGTGACACGCCGCGTGGCTCTCAATGCGTATCCTCTTGACCAGCAATTAATTACGAATCCAATCTAACCCGCCCCTGAGCCGAGCTTTCGTGCCGGTTTGACCCATTCGTGTGCTCCGGCACCCGGCCAGCCCGGCGGCACGGGTTTTGCTTTTTCTCCTGATTGGAAAAGAAGGAGGTATGGCCACGACTGATTGATAAGGAGGATTCCATGCAGTGCTTCTTTAACGGTATGGTGAGCGACGGAAACTATGAGAACGATCATTCTGGAGTGGTTTCATTCTCCATTCCTGATCTGGGGATAGCATTTCGAGCTCGGTTCAAAGGCCCCCCGGTGGAATGCGAGTATGCCAGCCTTCTGGCGCTTTTAGAATTCATCGAGATCAACCCGCACCTGTTCCAGAACAGAACGGTCGAGATATTCGGCGACAGCTTTGTGGTAATCAACCAGGTGAATCTGCAGATGGTCTGCAACAAAGATTTGGAAGCTTACAGAAACATGGCTTTGGTCTACAAAAAGAAGATACCCTACAGCCTGAACTGGATACCGAAGAACGAGAATCCGGCTCAAAACGAGCTTGCTGTAGGATAGAAAATCCTCCTTCATCCCCTTCTGCCAGAAAGAGCCTCCGCCGTCCCCTGGAGGCTCTTTTTTATTGACATCCTGATCACCTGGGACTAATTTTAGAACTGGCCGCCAAGAGTTGGGGCGGAAATTGACGCCAGCTTCAGGTCTTGAACGAGCGCCAATAGACGGCCGGAGGGAATTTGGCCAAGAAACTATCATATTTTCAGTTTATGAGCGGGCTAAAGGGCGGTCCCGGGGATTGGGCGCAGAAGGTCGGCAAACTGTACCACCTCACCGGCGAGGAGGATTTCCTCAAAGAGGAAGTTTGGAAGAAACTGGCTTCCGCGTTGGTCCCGCGCGAGATGAAGGATTTCAATCTGGAACTCCTTTACGGCGGCGAGATAGGCGCAGACCACATCATCGACAAGGTCTCGACTGTGCCAATCAATGCCGAGAGGCGGGTGGTGGTAGTCTTCGATGTGCATAAGCTCTCACCCTTTTCCAGGGACATGCTGCTGTCGTTTCTGCCCAGACTCCCTGACTCGGTGTGTCTCATACTCCTTTCCCCAAAGGTGAACCTGCAGACGAAGTTCTACAAAGCTTTGAGTGAGCTGGCCACTACGGTGGAGTTCCGCAAATTGTGGGAAGACCGTGTCGAGGACTGGATCGTCAACAGGGCAAAAGAGCAGGGCAAGAGAATCGAGAGAGATGCAGCTCGGATTCTCCTTGACTCAGTGGGGACCGATCTGGCCAGTCTGGCTTCCGAGATCGAGAAGCTCTTGATCTACGTGGGAGAAAGAGGGGCGATTACCCAATCCGACGTTGAGGCGGCAGTGGGACCTTCCCGGACTCACAGCGTTTTCCAGTTGATTGACTCCATCGGGGAACGTGACTGCAACAGGTCGCTCTCCATACTGAACGGTCTGATCTCCTCCGGGGAAAAGCCGGGCGGGATCATTTTCTGGCTTACCGGGCATCTGGAAAGGCTCATTCTGACCAGGGAGTTCCGATCCGGGCCGGGGAAGTCTCTGGCCTCTTTGCTCAAGCTGCCGCCGTTTCTGGTCTCCAAGTATCAGAAACAGGCGCGGAATTTCAGCGTCCAGGGACTTGAAAAGGGTCTCAATCTTCTATATCAGGCCGACGTTGACCTGAAGTCCAATCTGATGCCGGACAGGACATTGTTGGAGCTCTTGGTATACAACCTGTGTCACCTCTAGATAGGGAGAGTGCCTTGCAGAGACACGGCTTGTTCCCGTTACGGAACCAGCCGTAGAGCGTCGCGGAAGTACCCGTCCGGGCGGGCGCAGGCTCTGCGGCGAGAGAGTCTCAGGTAGAAACGACTGACAAGTGCTCTTCGGACCACGGGTCAGTGCTTTCGGGAAATGATTCTGGATCGGAAATCGATAATTCCGGGAATAATTCTCAAGTCAGTTTGTATCTTATCAGGCGGTACTGTTAATGGATCGGAGTGAGGAGCGAGCGCCGCAAGATCAACACAGGGATGATGAGCTGATCCGAAAGGCTCAGAGAGGCGACCTTCACTCGTTCGATATTCTGGTAAGGCGTTACCAGAGAAGGATTTATTTTATGGCCCACCGGATGGTCAAAAGCCACGATGCCGCGGACGACATTGCCCAGGAGACTTTCATCAACGCCTATTCTGCCATCAGATCCTTTAAAGTGGGCCGCAGTCTCTTTACCTGGCTGTACCGAATATGCATGAATCTGAGCATAAACTACCTGAAGCGTCAGAAGTTAGTCATCCCGGAAAGCCAATTCGACGAAGAGTCCAAGCCTCTGGAGAAGGTGGCGGCCGGGTCCGACCCCGGGGAGCTTCTGGAATCAAAGGAGTTGGAGAGCAGGATTGAGAAGGCCGTAGATTCGCTTCCGCCAAAGTACAAGACGGTGCTGGTCTTGAGGTTATACGAGGATATGAGCTACGAGGAAATCGCCGCGACCCTGAAAATATCTGTGGGAACGGTGATGTCCCGGCTATTCAGGGCCAGACAGCGGATGCAGGAGATGCTGAAGGAATACAAGGAGTTTGCGAGGTGAGCTGCGAGACTTTCGACAAGCTGATTAACCTCTTTCTGGACGGAAGGTTAGACCAAAGCCAAGAGAAGAAGCTCAAAGAGCACCTCTCACAGTGCAAGGCCTGCCACGAAAAGCTGTCATTCTTGCAGTCGATTGAAGCCAAAGCCAGGGGCATCCGGGCAGAGGAGCCGCCGCGGGCGTACTGGGATACTTTCTCCACCCGGGTGACAGAGAGAATTCGCACCCGAGAGGAGAAGTCAGTCCGCTTTGGCTTGAAGAAGGTTCTCGACAGCGTCTTCTCCTACTCCCCGTTGAAGGTTAAGGTGGCCGCCGGCGTGATCTCGGTGGTGTTCGTCTTCATCGTGGGAAAGCTCTACGTGGACTATCGTGGAGAGCAGATAATGCCCTCGAAGAAGGTAGCCAAGGTGCACGAGCCTCCGAGGGTTGATATAGCCCAGATCGAGCTTGAAGAGGAATCTCCGCCTGCGGAGAAAGGGGAAGGGAGAAAACCGGTTCTGGACAAACAGGAGGTCGCGAGGGAGGATGCAGCCGATCTTCGCCGAGAGATCGTTCCCTCTAAGAAGGGAGAGGAAGAGAAGGCAGTCGCTCAGAGGGGTGAGGTAGCTCCTTCTCTTCCCACCATGACGAGAGACGAGGCAGCCCACGTGCCTGCTGCACCAGCCGTTCAGATTCCCCTCCCCGAGGAGGGAAAAGCGAAAGAACAGGCTGCGGTCAAAGAATCGAAAACCGCAGGCGCAGGCGTAGATCGAGAGATTGAGCAAACTGAAAAGGCCAAAGGCATTGATTTGGAGCGTAGTGTTCGCAAAGGTCCAACGGACTCAACGCGCGAAGAAATCGAAGAACTGTTGGCATATACGGTTGGCTTCGTAAAAAGGCCGCCTCGGCCAGCCGAAGCTTACTCTCTGAGGGGCAGCGTCATTCCAGGGATAGTAGAGACTGATACGTTGGTACCTGAAGACACACTACGACAGGTGATACAGGTGTGGGGCCAGCACATGGAGGAGCACCCGAGCGATTCGCTAGCCCGACACGGATATCTGCAGATAGCCACCGCATATTACCTTCTGGCTAAGATCAGCCAGGACACCTCCGTCATCTCCGAAGGCTCCCTCCTGATTGAGCAGTATCTCAAGCAGGTCCGCGATCCTGCCATCAAGGAGGATCTGAACCACAAGCTGATAAAGATTCAGGCACTGAGGGAAAAATAGGGTCTCTTAGGGAATATTCCTTTCCCTGACCTGTATCAAGGGTAGAATCGATCTTGAAGCTTTAACCTTCTTTTCTAAGGAGGCAGGTTATGAAGAGGACATTCGCCCTGGGTCTGATTTTGGTTGGGTTCCTCGCCGCGCCCAGCTGGGCAGACGGCTTCATCATCCCGGTGCCGCCGGGCCCCGGCAAGCCCTTCCCCCCCAGCCTGTCCATCAAGTACCACCACGTGGACATAAACATCGACAACCAGGTGGCGCAGACTTCGGTGGATCAGATCTTCATCAACAACCACCATCGTGACATCGAGGGAACCTATATCTTTCCCATCCCGCAGGATGCCTCCATCTCCAAGTTTTCCATGTTCGTGGGAGGCGAAGAGATCAAAGGGAAGATCTTGGATAAGGATGAGGCCAGGAGAATTTATCAGGATATCGTACGCAGGAAAAGAGACCCTGCCCTGCTGGAGTATTTCAAGGATGGAATGTTCAAAGCTTCAGTATATCCCATTCCGGCTCACGGCGAAACGCGGATCAAGTTGTACTATTCCGAGGTGCTCAAGGCTTCCGGAGGCATTTGCGGCTACCGCTACACGCTGAATACCGAGAAGTTCTCCAGGGACCCCTTGCAGAGCGTGAAGGTCAACGTGAAGATAACCTCCAAAACGCCGATGAAGACCATTTACTCCCCTTCGCACGACATCAGGGTTGAAAAGCAAGACGACTATCACGCCAGCGTAACCTATATAGAGGAGAATACCCGGCCTGACAAGGATTTCCTCCTGTACTACACGGTTTCACAACAAGACATCGGCTTCAACCTTCTTCCATTCGAAGACGAGGATCACCAGGGATTCTTCCTGGCCATGATCTCCCCGCAGGTGGAAGTCGAGGCTGACAGGACCTTGAGCAAAAACATTGTCTTCATTCTCGATACCTCGGGCAGCATGAAGGGAGAGAAAATCCGGCAGGCCAAGGGGGCTCTATCCTTCTGCCTGAACAGCTTAAACAAGGGCGACAGGTTCAACTTGATCGACTTCGACGACCAGGTAAAGAGCTTCGAGACCAGTCTGGTTCGTGCGGGCAGCGAAGAGGTGCAAAAGGCCCTCTCCTTTGTGGATAAAACCGAGGCGGACGGCGGTACGAACATCAACGAGGCGCTTCTGACCGGCCTTCGACAGATCGAGTCAGCAGAAGGGCCATCCTTCGTAATTTTCCTGACTGACGGCCTGCCCACCGTCGGGGAGACGGACATCAACAACATCCTGAAAAACATAAAGGAGGCCAATAGGTTTGCCGCCAGGCTGTTTGTTTTCGGGGTGGGCTACGACGTGAACACCCGGCTTCTGGATAGGCTGGCTCAGGATAACCATGCCACCTCAGACTACGTCCGGCCGTCTGAGGACATTGAGGTCAAGGTATCCAGCTTCTATAAGAAGGTGTCCCATCCGGTCCTGACAGACGTCAGGCTCACGTTTGACGGAGTGGAGGTCTCCGAGCTCTATCCAAGGGAATTGCCCGACATCTTCAAAGGCACACAGCTTCTGGTGCTGGGAAAATACAGGAGTGGTGCACATACCGGGGCCACGCTGACCGGCTCGGCCCAGGGTTCCGAGCGCAGATTCAGGTACGAGGTGAGCTTCTCACCGGATGACAACAACGACTTCGTCCCAAGACTCTGGGCCACCAGGCGAATCGGTTATCTCATCGACCAGTTAAGACTTCACGGACAAAACAAAGAGCTGGTGGATGAGGTGGTAAGGCTCTCTAAGAAATACGGTATCATTACTGAGTACACGTCCTTTCTTGTGGATGCGGATTACCGATTGGCTCTACGTGAGTTGGCACCGCAGGCGGAGAAGAAGCTGGCCGAATCATCGCTAAACGTCGTAGGCAGCGGAGCAGTAAGTCGGTCCCAGGCTGCCAAAGATGTGGTAACAGCACTCCGCGCTCCCCAAGCTTATATCGACGAGGAAGGTAGGGAGCAGAAAGTGACCAAGATCGTCCAGATGGGCAGTAGGACTTTCTTCAACAAGAACGGGTTATGGGTCGACAGCGAGTACGAGGGCAAGATCGAGCCGGTGAGGGTCAAGGTCTTCTCAGAGGCCTATTTCAAGCTCCTCAGCGAAGCCCCCGAGGTGGGAAAATACATGGCTCTGGGAGACGAAGTCATATTCCTGCTGCACGGCAAGGCCGTTCAAGTTTCTGAGGAAGGGAAGAGCGATCTCACGCCGTCTGAGTTGAATTCTCTGCTTCGGCCCTAGGTGGGGCAAGCTTGCAGCTCTGATACTGAGAACGGACCGGAATCGCATTCCGGTCCGTTTGTCTTTGGAGACGTCGGGTTCGATAAATCGAACCCCTAGCTGCAATCCGTAGGGGCGCCATTCATGGCGCCCGGCCTTTGTTCTCCGTACAAACGAAAAAGGCAGGACACCAATGCCCTGCCCGACGATTTCATCCGTTCGATCCGTTGACCGTCGCGTCCGAGACAAGCTCGGACGCCAAATCCGAGGCGGGTCCGATAAATCGGACCCCTACATTTGAATTGGTGTAGGG